>CAKZJK010000302.1 GCA_936942565.1 uncultured Caulobacter sp.
CCGCAGCACCTTGGGCGACCACAGCGCCGCCGTGCCCTTGAGCGCCAGCACCTGGCGCACGCCGGCGGGGTCGCTGACCACCAGGCCGGGCTGGCCCATGAAGCGGTAGGGCGTGACGAGGTTGTCGAAGTCCTCCTCGCACCAGGCCCCGATCAGGTTTCGGCTCATTTCCCACGCGATGCGCAGGTCGCCGAGGGGCGAGCCGCCCAGTGGACGGGCGTGAACCTTGGGAACGGGAGGAACGAGCGGCCCAGAGCGGACTTTGACAGGGCCGAACTTGGCGTCGCGGACTGAAACGTCCATGGAACGGCCTTCCGGAGAGCGGGACGCTAAAGAGGTCCCATCCGGAAAAACAGCCTAGCGCCGCTCGTGACGCGGCGCAAAGCGATCACACGTTGAATTAGGCGGCGGCCTGCTGCTGACCAGACACATCGAAGGCGCGTTGCGAACCGCGCCACACTTCCACGAAGTCGCAGCGGCGATGCATGTCCAAGAGCTCGAAGGCCCGGACGCGCGCGGCGTGATCGTCAGCGCAGGGGGTGACGTCGAAACGGGGGACCGAGCCGTCGGACTCGACACAGAAGAAGGTGAACACCTGCATGGGAACTGTGCGCTCTCATCAGGCGGGACCGCGCATATTCGATGGCGGGGGCCGCGGTGGGCGCGGGCCGGCTTCGCGCCCCGCTAGGAAACAACATAGGACTCTATGTCGCGATTCACCAGATCAGCAGAGTCCTGAATCGAGACTCACCTGTTGATCGATGCTGTGGATAAAACCCGGCGGATTCGCGGCGGTTCCCCGACGGAATCTCGCCTCTTTCCCTCGACGCAATCCGCCACTAGGTTCGCACCCTTTCATTCACGGCGACGTTTGAGAGTCCATGGCCGCCCATTATCTCGATTTCGAACGTCCGATCGCTGACCTGGAAAGCAAGATCGAAGAGCTGTCCAAGCTCTCCGAGACCGCTGGTCCGGGCGCGTTCGACCTCGAAATCCAGGCCCTGCGTGATCGGGCCCAGGAACTCCGCAAGGAGGCGTACGCCAACCTCGACGCCTGGCAGAAGACCATGGTCGCGCGGCACCCGCAGCGGCCCCACCTGCGCGATTATGTCGCGGGCCTGATCGACGAGTTCGTCGAGCTGCGCGGCGACCGCAAGTTCGCCGACGACCAGGCCATCGTCGGGGGGCTCGGACGCTTCCGCGGCCAGCCCGTCGTGGTCATGGGCCACGAGAAGGGCCACGACACCACCACGCGCCTGAAGCACAACTTCGGCATGGCCCGCCCCGAGGGCTATCGCAAGGCCGTCCGCCTGATGGACATGGCCGAGCGCTTCAACCTGCCGGTCATCACCTTCGTCGACACCGCCGGCGCCTATCCGGGCCTGGGCGCCGAAGAGCGCGGCCAGGCCGAGGCAATCGCCCGCTCGACCGAGCGCTGCCTGACGCTCGGCACTCCGATGGTCGCCACCATCGTGGGCGAGGGCGGCTCGGGCGGGGCCATCGCCCTGGCCGGCGCCAACCGCGTGCTGATCCTGGAGCACTCGATCTATTCGGTGATCTCGCCGGAAGGCGCGGCGTCGATCCTGTGGCGTGACGGCGCCCGGGCCAAGGACGCGGCGACCAACATGCGCATCACCGCCCAGGACCTGATCAAGCTGGGCATCGTCGACCGCATCGTCGACGAGCCGGCCGGCGGCGCGCACTCGAACTCGGAAGTGGCGATCCGGGCGGTCGGCGACGCCGTCGAGGAAGAGCTGAAGGCCATGGCGCACATGAGCGCCGAACAGCTGCGCAAGCAGCGGTCCGACCGCTTCTACGCGATCGGCCGCGCGGGCCTGCAGTAGGAGATCACATCAGGTCGGGGGACCAAGCCGGAGTTTCTCATGCGTTTCGCCCCCGTCCTCTTGTGTCTTTCGATCCTGGCCGCGCCCGTCGCGGGCCAGGCGGCCGAGCCCCAATCCTCGTCTCCAAAGTACAGCCCCGCCTACGACCGCTGCCTGGCCTCGCCCGACGGCCAGAGCACGATTGGCATGATCCAGTGCGCCGCGGTCGAGCTGAAAGTCCAGGACGCGCGCCTGAACCGCGCCTATCAGGACGCGATGAAGCGTCTCGACCTGCCTCGCCAAAAGACGGCGCTGAAGAAGGCCCAGCGGGCCTGGATCGCCTATCGCGACGCCGATTGCGCCAGCGTCTACGATCCCGACTGGGGCAGCCTGGCGCGCATCGAGGCCAACGCCTGCGTGCTGGACCACACCGCCCGCCGCGCCGACGCGCTGGAGATGTATCGGCGGCTTCGCTGAGGCCTCTTGCCTGACCTAAGGGCCGCCTCGTCATAGTCCCTCCAAACACGAGGGAGGCCGCGCGCCATGGCGATCAAGACCCGTTTCACCGAGCTGTTCGGCGTCGAGCACCCGATCGCCCAGGGCGGCATGCAGTGGGTCGGCAAGGCCGAACTGGTCGCCGCCGTGGCCAACGCCGGGGCGCTGGGCTTCCTGACCGCCTTGACCCAGCCGACGCCGGAGGCGCTGGCGAAAGAGATCGCCCGCACGCGCGAGATGACCGACAAGCCGTTCGGCGTGAACCTGACCATCCTGCCGGCCATGACCCCGCCGCCCTACGCCGAGTATCGCGCCGCGATCATCGAGAGCGGGATCAAGATCGTCGAGACCGCCGGCTATAAGCCGCAGGAGCACGTCGATCACTTCAAGGCTCACGGCGTGAAGGTGATCCACAAGTGCACCGCCGTCCGCCACGCGCTCAGCGCCGAGCGGATGGGCGTCGACGCCATCTCGATCGACGGCTTCGAGTGCGCCGGTCACCCGGGCGAGGACGACATTCCGGGCCTCGTGCTGATCCCGGTGGCGGCCGACAAGGTGAAGATCCCGATGATCGCCTCGGGCGGCTTCGGCGACGCGCGCGGCCTGGTGGCGGCTCTCGCCTTGGGCGCGGACGGGGTCAACATGGGCACCCGCTTCTGCGCCACGCGGGAGGCGCCGATCCACGAGAACTTCAAGCGGGCCATGGTCGAGAACGACGAGCGCGGCACGGACCTGATCTTCCGCACCCTGCACAACACCGCCCGCGTGGCGCGCAACGCCATCAGCCAGCAGGTGGTCGCCATCGAGCGGGCCGGCGGCGCCAAGTTCGAGGATGTCGCCGAGCTGGTGAAGGGCGCGCGCGGCCGCGAGGGGCTGGAGAGCGGCGACGTCGACCACGGCGTCTGGACCGCCGGCATGGTCCAGGGCCTCATCCACGACGTCCCGACCGTGCGCGAGCTGGTCGACCGCATCGTCTCGGAGGCCGAGGCGCTGATCCGCGGACGGCTCGCGGGGATGGTGTCCTAAAGCCCCCGCGGACTCCGAGCGAGGCGTCGAACGAGCTCTACTCGGGCGCTAAAGTCCCCATATTGAGGAGCGTGGGGGCGTCATTTCGTCGCAAATCCCTCGACACGGCGAGTTGAGCCGGGTGAAGGGGTCGACGACCACGTCGCCAGGTTCTATCGACCGGCGACGGGTGAATTTCCCGCGCTCCCGGAGGCTTGACCATGGCGACGTATACTTTCTCCAAGATCACGGCCGCCGAGGCGCAGCGCTTCAACATCCTGACCTACGACACCCTGGTCTTCACCTCGGGGTCGGCGACGAGCGTCGAGATCACCTTCAATCCGCAGTCGAACGGCTATGGCTCCTATGTGCTGACGCTGGGAACGCGGTCGGTGACCTTCCCGCAGGCGGGCGTCAATTTCGGCCTGCCCGCGGCGGCGAGCGCCGACCGCATCAAGTTCGCCGACGGCTCGCAGCTGTTCATCGGCGGCGTGGACGGCGACTCCTTCGAGCCCACGACCGCCCAGGCCTCGCACGTCATCGCGGCGTTCGGCGGCGCGGGCGACGACGTGCTGACCGGCGGCGACATGGGTGATCGCCTCGTCGGCGGCGCCGGCAGCGACATCCTGGACGGCGCGGCCGGCAACGACAGCCTCGACGGCGGCGACAGCGGCGACACCCTGTACGGCGGTGATGGCGACGACACGCTGGACGGCGGCGCGGGCGGCGACGTGCTGATGGGCGGCTCGGGCGTCGACAGCCTGAGCGGCGGCACGGGCAACGACTTTCTGGACGGCGGTTCCGGCAACGACATGCTGCGTGGCGGCTCGGGCGCCGACACCCTGATCGGCGGCCGCGGCGACGATACGCTGGACGCCGGAGTGGGCAATGACAGCCTCGTGGGCGGTGTCGGCAGGGACATCCTGCTGGGCGGCGCCGGCGACGACACGCTGACCGGAAGCGCGGGCGCCGACACGCTGACGGGCGGCGCCGGCGCCGACGTCTTTGTCTTCGGAGCGTCGGACTCGGCGGCCTCGGCCCTGGATCACGTCCTGGACTTCGGCGGCGAGGACGCCCTGGACTTCGTGGGCCTGGTCGCGGCCACGGCGACGAACTACCAGCTGTTGGCCAGCGCCGCGACGCTCGACGCGGCGCTGGCGGAAGCCAACGCCGCCTTCGCGGCCAAGGCGGCCCTCGTCTATGTCGGCGTGCAGGTTGGCGAGGACTTCTATGTGTTCGCCGACACGCTGGCCACGCACGAGGTGGGCGCGGTCGTGGCGCTCGACGGGGTTTCCGGGTTCGACGCCCTGACGGGCATCATCTAGAGCGCCGGACGGCCGGCGCGCGGCCGACCGTTTTCCCAAGGTATCGCTCGATCCCGTCCGCGGGCCCGGAGGTCCCTCCAGGCTCGATCGGTCCGATGTCGCCCGCCAACGGGTGAATCGGCATGGTGAAAAATGCTTTAAGTCAAAATCCGGGACGCGTGGCCCCCGCGTCACATGCGCTTGGTCGCCGGTTCATCGAGGCGGCCAGCGAAGCCGCGATCCCTTGTGGCGCTTGGGTTCGCGCATCCCGCCAGCTGCGGCGTCAAAGTCGGGGATGCGACAATAGAACGCGCGGGTTGAGCCTGGGATGTCGGGGCGACTACCCGTATACCCATGATCACCGACATGCGGACGACGTTTAGCGGAAACGCCCAACTAGTTCGCAATATACTCAGATAGAAATCGCCCGCCTATGCAATGAAATTCACTTTTAGGTGGTATTTTTGTCTGATGATGTCTTTGAGTTTACCCGTTTTGGGTTGTCGTGAGCGAGCTATCGAGGCTCGACCCTTGACCCAAGGCGCTGACGATAGTGTACATGCGTTTACCTTGTTGGGTTGTGCTTAGAATATTTCTAGATCGGCCTAGCGTGTAAATAAGAAATTAATAACAATAAACTATGGGTTGTAACTCTACTTTTTCAGCGCGTCATTGCATTGCTGAATTCTGTTCGGTTTCAACGGTTCATTGGGTTGGCGACGAGGAATGCAACAATTTCGAGCCTTGTGCTTTGAAGTTGTCGGATTAGATCAGAAGTCTTGGATTCATCTCTAATCGAGCAATCGCTGCACTGATTGGAACGAAGGAATTAGCCGGTGAGCGACGTAAGCGCCCTCATGGACAAGTTGAAAGCGACCGTCAGCTACAAGCAGTTCGACGCGCCGCGCGCCTCGGATGAGGCCTGGCCCATCCTGGAGAAGATGGCGCGCGCCAAGAACGCTCTGTCGCAGCCCGCCCCTCAAAGGATCGCGCCGGCGGCTCCGGTCGAGGCGGCCCCTGTCGCTGCCCAGGTCGCGGCCCCCGCGGCTCCGGTCGCTCCGGCCAAGGTCTCGGCCGTGGTGGCCGACGTCCTCGTCAGCGAGACGCCCGCCGAAGGATCGCTGTTCCAGCGCCTGCAAGCCGACACCGCGCCGGCCAAGCCCGCCGCCTTCAGCCGTTACGGCGCGGCTCAGCCCGCCCAAGACGCTCCCCAGGCCCTTTCGGACATTTTCGAGCGGATCGGGCGGAAGGCGATCTAAATGGTCCTTGTTGTCGTGTCGTCGCCCAAGGGGGGCGTGGGAAAGACGACGCTTGTCGCCAACCTGGCCGTGGCCTTGCGCCGCCGGGGACGGCAGGTGACCGCCGTCGATTTCGATTCCCAGAACGCGCTGCGTTTCCTGCTGGCGCCCCATCACGAAGGCGAGCTGGGCATCGCCCGCTGCACATCGCGCGGGCTGCCGTGGTCGGCCGCCATCGTCGGCGGACTGGATGGCGTGCGCGTCGCGCCATATGGCGAGGCGACCACGGACGAGCGGCTGCGCATGAAGGACCTTCTGGTCGAGGATGCGCTGTCGGACGCCCTGTCCAATCTGGCCCGCGCGAGCGACGAGATCGTCATCGCCGACACCACGCCCGGCGAAGGCCGCATGCAGGAGCGCCTGGAGGCGCTCGCCGACCTGAAGCTGATCGTGCTGCTGGCCGACGCCGGCTCCATGGCCCTGGTGCCGACCTATCGCGACGGTCTGATGCTGCGCCCCATGTCGGAGCGTCCCGACACGTTCGGCGTCCTGAACCAGGTCGACCCCCGTCGCCGGCTCAGCCGCGACATCGCCGACTTCATTTCGGCCCACGCGGCCGAGCGCTTCATCGGCGTGGTGCACTATGACGAGGCGCTGGCCGAGGCGGCCGCGCGGGGCGAGCCCGTCGTCGGCGCGTCGCCTGGCAGCGTGGCGGCCATCGACATCGACGGCATCGCCGCCCGCCTTGATCGACTGACAGCTCCGGGGTCCTACTGACCATGAACATCAAGGGGGCATCGGACCTCGGCGAAGGCCTTTTCGGCCGCGTCGCGGCGTCCGCTCCGGCGCGCTACGCGATCTTCGCGCTGGCGGCCTTGATCGTGGTCCTGGCTGTCGTCGTGCCGCTGGACTCCAACGGCCAGCTGATCTTCGGCCTTGGGGTTTTCGCCGTCTCCGCCGCCATCGGCCAGCTCAGCGACAGCCGCAAGATGACCATCGGCCTGGTCGTGGTCTCCACCGCGCTGTCCACGCGCTACATCTGGTGGCGCACCACCCAGACCCTGCACTTCGACAACCCCCTGGCCGCGATGCTGGGGACCGGTCTTTATCTGGCCGAGCTCTACGCCTGGCTGATCCTGGTGCTCGGCTACGTGCAGTGCGTCTGGCCGCTGGACCGCAAGGTGCGCGAGATCACGGGCCCGCCCGAGACCTGGCCGACCGTCGACATCTACATCCCGACCTACAACGAGAGCCTCGAGATGGTGCAGGACACCGTCTTCGCGGCCATGGACCAGGACTATCCGCCGGACCGTTTCAAGGTCTACATCCTCGACGACGGCCGCCGGCCCGAGTTCGAGGAGTTCGCCCGCAAGGCCGGCTGCGGCTACATCACTCGCAACGACAACAAGCACGCCAAGGCCGGCAATCTCAACAACGCCATCCCGCAGACCACGGGCGAGCTGCTCTGCATCTTCGACGCCGACCACGTGGCCACGCGCGCCTTCCTGCAGCTGACCGTCGGCTGGTTCCAGGCCGACCCGAAGCTGGCCCTGATGCAGACGCCGCACTACTTCTACTCGCCCGATCCGGTGCAGCGGAACATCCGCGCCGTGAAGGACATCCCGGGCGAGGGCGACCTGTTCTACGGCGTGGTTCAGAAGGGCAACGACTTCTGGAACGCCACCTTCTTCTGCGGCTCGTGCGCGGTGATCCGTCGCGAGGCCCTGGAGCAGACCAACGGCTTCGCCGGCGAGACCGTCACCGAGGACGCACACACCGCGCTCAAGCTGCAGCGCATGGGCTGGAACACGGCCTATCTGAACACGCGCCTGTCGGCGGGCCTGGCCACGGAACGCCTCGCCCTGCACATCGGCCAACGGGCTCGCTGGGCGCGGGGCATGACGCAGATCTTCCGGATCGACAATCCGATGCTCGGGCCGGGCCTGACCCTGGGTCAGCGCCTCTGTTACCTGAACGCGATGCTGCACTTCCAGTTTCCGCTGCCGCGCATCGTGTTCCTGACCTCGCCGCTGGCCTATCTGATCTTCGAGCAGAACATCATCGCCGCGGCGGCCTGGACGATCGTCACCTACGCGATCCCGCACCTTCTGCTGTCGGTGCTGGTCAACGAGCGCATCCAGGGAAAATATCGTCGCGCGTTCTGGGGCGAGGTCTATGAGTCGCTGATCTCGTTCCACCTGGTGGGGCCGACGATCCTGCCGTTGTTCGATCCCAAGAAGGGCAAGTTCAACGTCACCGACAAGGGTGGTCTGCTCGAGGAAGGCTACTTCGACTTCAAGGTGCTGCTGCCGCTGCTGATCACCACCGGCCTGCTGTTCGGCGGCATCGGCGCGGGGATCGCCAAGTTGCTGCTTCCGCAGTATTTCGATGTGCAGCTCGGCACGATCATGCTGAACGTCGGCTGGTCCAGTTTCAGCCTGCTGATCTTGATCACCGCGATCGCGGTGGGGCGCGAGACCCGCCAGATCCGCAAGCATGAGCACTTGGGCGTCGTGTTGCCCACGCGGCTCTATTTCGACGACGGCCACGTCCTGTCGACCGAGACGATGAACATCTCGATGGGCGGCATGGCGGTTCCGGCGCCGGACGACGAGGTTATCGAGGGACGGACCGTGACCCATGTCGAGGTGTTCGCGGCCGAAAAGACGTTTGGGTTCCCGGTCAAGATGTTGGGAAGCGGGAAGGGCGGGCTGAGGTTCATGTTCACGGAAATGACGCTGGAGTCGCGGCGGCAACTGGTGCGGGTCGTCATGGGCCGCGCCGACGCCTGGCCGCTGATCGACGATCACGTCTCCTGGTCGGCCTGGCAGTCGTTCACCGACCTGATGCGCGCCTCGATCTCGATTCTGCTCTGGTGGCGCTACCGCGACACCCCGCGCGCCTCGGTGGCCTTCAAGCGCACGGGCGCCACGACCGCCGCCCTCCTGCTCTCGCTGGGGCTGGGCCTTGGCCTGCTGAGCCCGAGCGAAGGCCGGGCCCAGTCGCCGCGCGCCGCGGCCCCTTCCGCCGCGGCGACCGCCGTCGCGCCGGCCAAGGCGACCGTTCCGGGCGGGGTTCGCACCCTGTCCATGACGCTGGAGGATCTTAAGGTTAACCGGCCGCTGCGCCTGATCGGCTCGGCCGGCGAGGCGGGCATTCCGGTCAATCTGCGCCAGGACGAGGTCGTCACCGCGGCCCAGCTGACCCTGAACTTCGCCTACTCGCCGACGCTGCTGGCGGACCTCAGCCACCTGACCGTGCTGCTGAACGACGAGGTGATCGGCACCATGCCCCTGACGCCGGACGGCGCGGGCGGCGTGGTCGTCACCCTGCCGATCGATCCGGGCCTGTTCACCAACGAGAACCGCCTGGGCTTCCGTTTCATCAGCCACTACACGCGCAGCTGCGAGGACCCGCTGCACTCGACGCTGTGGGCCAATATCAGCAACACCCGTAGCAAGCTGACCCTGACGCTGCAGCAGCTGTCGGTGGGCGACTCGCTCTCGCGCCTGCCGGGCCCGTTCTTCGACTCCACCGAAGGCCGCCAGTTGAAGCTGCCTTTCGTGTTCTCGGGCGCGCCGTCCAACGAGCTGATCGCCGCCGGCGCGGCCACGGCGTCCTATTTCGGCATGACCGCCAGCTTCCACGGCTTCTCGTTCCCGGTGCTGCTGAACGACCTGCCCGACGGCAACGCGGTCGTCCTGGCGCGCGCTGGCAGCCAGATCGGCGGCTGGGTCGTTCCCCAGGCTTCCGGGCCGATGATCAGCATCGTCCGCAATCCGCGAAACCCCTACGCCTCGCTGCTGGTGATCGCCGGCGGCTCGGACGAGGACGTTCTGGCGGCCGCGCGCGTGCTGGCCTCCTCGCCCAAGAGCCTGTCGGGCCAGACCGCGCAGATCACGCCGCAACCGATCACGCGCCGGCAGCCCTACGACGCCCCGCGGTGGGTCAACACCAACCATCCCGTCCGGCTGGGCGACCTGGTCGGCCAGTCGAACCTGGAAGGCGCTGGTCTGCGCCCGGGCCTGCTGACGGCCGAGTTCCGCACCGCGCCGGACCTGTTCTTCTGGCCCCGCACCGGGGCGAAGCTGACCTTCGGCTATCGCTATCCGGCCGGTCCCTGGCTGGACTATTCGATGTCGCGCCTCGATGTGCTGGCGAACGACAAGTACATCCGCTCGATCCCGCTGCGGCAGGAGCGGACCGCCGCGAAGGTGCGCGACACCATCGGCCTGTCGGCCATCCAGCACTCGGCCTCGGTCGACATTCCCGGCTACAACATCTTCGGCCAGAACCAGCTGCAGTTCTATTATGACCTGCACAGCAAGAAGAAGGGCGCCTGCGAGGGCATCCTGCCGATCGGGATCCGCGTCGGCATCGACGCCGACTCGACGCTGGACCTGACCGGCGCGCATCACTTCTCGCGCATGCCCGACCTGGCGTTCTTCGCCAGCTCCGGCTTCCCGTTCAGCCGCGTCGCCGACCTGTCGGAAACCCTGGTGCTGATCCCGCAGCAGCCGTCGCCGGACACGCTGCAAGCGCTGTTCACCCTGATCGGCCGCATCGGCGACTCCACCGGCGCGCCCGCCGTTGGCCTCACCATCGCGCGTCCGGGCGAGTCGCCGACCCTGCGTGGTCGCGACGTCCTGGTCGTCGGCCCGCTCTCGCTGGCCGGACAGGCGTCCGAGCTCTTCCAGAGCGCCCCGGTGCGCGTCGAGGGCAGCCAGCTGCGCGTCGCCTCGAACTCGCCGATCTCGCGCCTGTTCTCGCGGTTCGGCTCCAACGTCGACCAGCGCGACCCCGCCGCCGCCGACGCCGCCCTGGTGACCGTTAGCGACTTCGCCGGCGTCTCCAGCTGGCGCTCGCCGTTCGACAAGAGCCGCGTGGTGGTGGCCGTGCTGGCGGCGACGCCGTCGCGCCTGCCCGAGATCGTCAACGCGATGGACAAGCCCGAGGCCAACGCCGCGATGCAGGGCGATCTGGCCATCGCGACCGACAAGAGCTTCAACAGCTTCCAAGTCGCGCCGGGCTTCTGGTCCGGTCACCTGCCCTGGTGGGTGGCGGTCATGTGGTGGTGCAGCCGCAATCCCCTGCTGCTGGCCCTGGCGGTGATCGGCGCATCCCTGGTAATCGGTCTGGGCTTCTGGGTCGTGCTCCACGCCCTTGAACGCAAGCGCCTGGCCGACAGGGAAGTGGACCCGCGATGAGGAAGATCGCTTTTATCTCGCTAGCGTCGAGCCTGTTGGCCTCGACGGCGATCGCTCAGGTCCAGCCTAAACTGCCCAGCGATCGGCCCGCGGCCCAGCCGCTGGTGCCGGGCGCCAAGACGCTGAAGCCGGAAGGGACCACGTCGGCGCCCGCTCAAGGCGCCAGCAAGGGCGGCGTGGTGCAGGCGCTGCTGAACCAGGCGACGGCCCAGCGCAAGCGTGGCCGCACCGACCTCGCCCTTCAGGCCTTGCAACGGGCCCTGAGGGAGAGCCCGAACAATCCGCAGGTGCTGCAGCGTCTGGCCACCTACGCCATCGAGGACGGCGACATCGGCGCCGGCGATCGCTGGATCCGTCAGCTGCGCGCGGCCACCGGCCCGTCCGACGCTCGCGTCGTGGCGCTGGACAAGGCGCTGAAGGCGCGGACCTCGGCGTCCGTCGCCAGCAACGAGGACGCGGCGGTCATCGATCCCCGCCAGGGCAGGACCGACGCCAAGCCGTCGCCGCCGATCGATCCCAGCGGCGCCTCGCGCGCGGCCGGCTTCGAGGCGCTGGAACGCAAGGACCTCGCCGGGGCCGAGCGCCTGTTCAATCAGGCCCTGCGCGAGCGCTCCAGCGACCTGGACGCCGCCGGCGGCCTGGGGATCATCCGCCTGCAACAAGGCCGGTTCACCGACGCCGAGACATTGCTCAAGCGCGCCAGCGGCGGCGCGTCGGGCGAGCAGCGCTGGGGCGAGGCCCTGCGCTCGGCGCAGTTCTTCTCGACCCTTTCGCGCGCCCGCGCCGCCTACGAGGGCGGTCGTTTCGCCCAGGCCGAGCAGGACGCGCGCCCGCTGGCCAACGGCTCGAACCCCGACCGCGTCGAGGCGCAGGTGCTGTGGGCGCAGTCCCTGGCCGCCCTGGGCCGTCCGACCGACGCCGAGACCGCGTTCCGCGCCGTCCTGGCGACCGCGCCGCGGCGTCCGGAAGCCATCTCCGGTCTCGCCCAGGCCCTGGCCGACCAGGCCCGCTATGACGAGGCCAGCGAGATCGCCGCGACGCTGACCGGCCCCACCGCCGGCCAGACGCGCGCCGCCATCGAGCGCGCGCGCGCCAACGAGCTGCAAAAGCGCGGCGACACCTTCGGCGCCGGCGCGGCGCTGTCGGCCGCCCTGACCGCCAATCCGAACAATCCCTGGTCGCGCTACGACTACGCCAAGTTCCTGGCCGACCAGGGCCAGGAGCCCGAGGCCCAGTCGCTGATGGCCCCGCTGTACCAGTCCAGCGATCCGGAAGCCCTGCAGGCCGCCGCGCTGTATTCGGAATCGCGCGGCCGCAACGACGAGGCCGTCGGCCTGCTGCGCCGCGTGCCCGAGGCCAGCCGCACCCGCGCGGTCAAGGACCTGATCGCCCGCGTCGACGCCCTCAGCACCGTCGAGCAAGCCAAGCGCTGGGGCGCCCAGGGCCGTCCGGTCGATGGCGTCAGCCTGCTGCGGGGCCTGCTGTCGCGCACCTCGCCCAGCTTCGGCGTGCGCGGTCGCATCGCCGAGACCCTGCTGGACCTCGGCGATAGCTACCAGTCGACCGCCTTGGCGCTGGAAGCGGCCCGCCAGCCGCCGGCGAGCTTCAAGCCGTCGGAGGCCTCGGGCTTCCTGGCGGTGCTGGCCCAGACGGGCCAGGACGCCGCCGCGATCAGCCTGCTGAACGCCGCCGCCCAGCAGCAGCCGCAGAGCGAGTACCGGAGCCTGGCGGCGCTCTACAGCGCCCGCCGCGCCGACCGCCTGCGCCTGGCCGGAGATTTCTCCTCGGCCTTCGACACGCTGTCGCAAGGCTTCACGGTCGCGCCGCGCGATCCGATGCTGCTGTCGGCCCTGGCGCGCCTCTACGACACCGGCGACCTCGCCCCGCAGGCGGCGCAGACCTACGAGGCGCTGCTGTCGATCAATCCGAACGACTACGAGGCGCTGGCCGGTTCGGCCCGCGTGGCGGTCCGGACGGGCGATTACGACCGCGCCAACGACCTGTTGCGTCGGGCGATCGCGATCCAGCCGAACAATCCCGACCTCTACTACCAGCTTGGCCAGATGGAGCAGGCGCGCGGTCGCGAACGCGCGGCCCTGAAGGCGTTCGAGCGCGCTCAGAGCCTGCTGT
>CAKZJK010000303.1 GCA_936942565.1 uncultured Caulobacter sp.
TTTATTTCCAGCGCATGGTGCCGACGCTCAACAGCGCCTACGATATCCTCGGCGACACGGCCTTGCTTGAAGTGTTCCGCACCACGTTCCAGCTGCCAGCGGAAATGTCCTCCATGGATATCGACAAGCAGAAGGCGCTGGTCGACAAGGCCACCGCCTATGTCCAAGGCCTGTCGTCGGCCAAGGGCCGCTTCGTCCAGACCGACGCGCGCGGCACGCGGACGCAAGGGACCTTCTACCTGCAACGTCCTGGCAAGGCGCGGTTCGCCTATGACGCGCCGGCCGGCCTGCTGGTGGTGTCGAACGGCAATAACGTCAACATCTGGGACAGCCGGCTGAAGACTTACGAGAGCTATCCGCTCAGCAAGACGCCCCTGAACCTATTGCTGGCGCGCGAGGTCCGGCTGGATCGTGGCGTCGTCATCACCGACGTCCGCCGTCTGGCCGACGGCTTCACGATCGTGGCCCAGGACGCCAAGCGCCAGGCGCTGGGCAAGATCGCGCTGGATTTCTCGGACGGCCCCTTGGCCCTGATGGGTTGGACGGTCACCGACATCAAGGGCGGCCAGATCCGCGTGCGCCTGACCGACTTCGGCCCGGCCTCCGGACTCGACCCCAAGCTGTTCGTCCTGACCGACCCTCGCCCCAAGGTAGGCCGTCCATAGGACATTTTGTGACATTCTCACAACAGGCAAGAATCAACGCGTCTTTCGCTTGACTAAAAGTTTGGACGTGGCATATTTAACACGCATGGCGATGAGCGACCGACCCGCTCCTCGCGAACCGTGCCGGATTCTATCCCCTCCCGGCGGCGGCATGAGAGACTAGACTTTCGTCCCCCGGACACACGGTGTCCGGGGGCGTTTTTCTTTTGGGGCGCCAGGAATTCACGATAGAGCGGGGTCATGCGCCTCCGTATCGCCACCTGGAACGTCAATTCCGTCCGTCTTCGCGCCGAGCAGGCCGCGCGCTTCGTCGACGAGCACGCCCCGGATGTCCTGTGCATGCAGGAGATCAAATGCCAGGAGGGCGAGTTTCCGCGCGAGGCCTTCGAGGCCATGGGCCTGCCGCACCTGAAGATCGCGGGCCAGAAGGGCTGGCACGGGGTGGCGATCGCCTCGCGCCTGCCGATCGAGGACGTCCCGACCCTGATGAACTGCCGCGAGGGCCATGCCCGCTGCGTCGCGGTCAAGGTGGCCGGGGTCGAGATCCAGAACTTCTACATCCCGGCCGGCGGCGACCTGCCCGATCGCGCGGCCAATCCGAAGTTCGACCACAAGCTCGATTTCTACGAAACGCTCACCGCCGCCCTGAAGAAGCGTGATCCCAAGGATCCGCTGATCGTCACCGGCGACCTGAACATCGCGCCCGGCGAGAACGATGTGTGGAGCCATCGGCAGATGCTGAAGATCGTCAGCCACACGCCGCCCGAGCTCGAGGCCTTCGACGCGATGATCAAGTCGATGGACCTGCTGGACCTGCCGCGCCTGGCGACGCCGGAACCGGAGAAGCTGTTCAGCTGGTGGAGCTACCGCGCGGCCGACTTCCGCAAGTCCAACCGCGGCCTGCGGCTGGACCACATCCTGGCCAGCCCCGGGCTGCGCGACGCGGTGATCGTGGACGGCAAGGTTTCATCCCGCGTCCACGACGACGTTCGCGAATGGGAGCGGCCCAGCGACCACGCCCCGGTCACGGCGGACCTCAAGGTCTAGGCCCGTCCCAGACTCTTCCCTCAGGCCGCCAGCGCCCGCGCCGCGCTCTCGCTGACCTTGAACTGGCTCATCAGGCGAGCCAGGTCGTCGGCCTCGGTGGCCAGGCTGTGGCTGGCGGCGGTGGCTTCCTCGACCATGGCGGCGTTCTGTTGCGTCACCTGGTCCATCTGGTTCACCGCGACATTGACCTCGCCCAGGCCGGTGGCCTGTTCGCGGGCCGAGGCCGCGATCTCGGTGACGATCCCGCTGACGTCGATGACCTTGGCCACGATGCTTTCCAGCGCCTTGCCGGTCTGGCCGACCAGTTCGACGCCCGTCACGACCTGGTTGGTCGACAGGGTGATCAGCGACTTGATCTCCTTGGCGGCGTCGGCCGAGCGCTGGGCCAGGGCCCGCACTTCCTGGGCGACGACCGCGAAGCCGCGACCC
>CAKZJK010000304.1 GCA_936942565.1 uncultured Caulobacter sp.
CGACCTTGCCCCGCGCGTCGCCGCTTGGGCGTTACTTCTTCACCCAGCCGCCATCCAGCGGCTTCCAGTATTGGCCCGGCGCCAGGCGGCCGTAGAGCTGCTTGGCGGTGGCTTGGCCGGCCGCTTCGGGGGTCACGCCGGTCTTGGCGGCGATGTCCTTGTAGGCGGCGGCGCGGCCCGTGTTGATCTCGGCCACGGCCGCGCGCAGAGCGGCGTCGCCGCCGGACACGATGCCCAGATAGCCGTCCGCCTGCTCGCCGACCGTGCCGGAGGCCTTGCCGGCGTCCACGGCGGCCTTGGCGGCGGCCGATTGAGCCAGCGCCAGGTTCGCGCCGGCGGCGGTCATCGCCAGGCCCAGCGCCAGAACCGTCATCGTCTTGCGGATCATGTCGGTCCTCCTCTTAGAACAAGTTCGGGTTTTGCTGGATCAGCGACTGGACTTCCTTGTCCAGCCGCACGCGCACGTCGGCGTCCAGCTTGGCGTAGATGTTGATCGGATCGACCTTCACCCGGACGGTGGGCGTGCAGGCGGCGGCCAACGCTCCCGTCATGGCCAGGCCCAAAATCAGGGCGCGCTTTCTCTAGTCTCCAGTTCATGTTCAGGGTGGCCGGTCACGGTTGAACCGGACCTGAACGGTTCGAGGTCTCCGAGCCCTGGCGTTCGAACCAGCTTCGCCAGTCGGCGAGAAGCTCGTCGAAGTTCAGCGAGGTGTCGAGGGTCAGGTCCACCGGCGTCTTGGCCGGCAGGGCGATACGCTTGTTGAACGCGCGGCCGCGGATCAGGTCGATCAAGCCCACGCGGGCCTTTTCCGGGACCTTGGGGTCGTGCTGGCCCTTGATGTGGAATAGGATGCCCAGGCGCCCCTTGTCGGTGCTGTTGATCCCCGCCTCCAGCTGGTCGAAGGCCAGGTTCTCCATGGCCTGGTAGGCGAAGTCCTGGATGGCGTTGACTTGGGCCGGCGGAGCCGGCGCGCCGGGCGCGTCGGCCGGGCTGGCGGCGACGTTGGACAGCGCCGCGCGCGAAATCTCCAACCGGCCCGGCTGGATCGCGCTGATCTTGCCCTCCTGGAAGCGCAAGCCCGCGGGGCCAAAGGTGAAGGGCAGGCGGCCGTCGACCACCGCCTCGACCTTGACCTTCTCGGCCAGGGACGAGGCGGCGATCAGTTCGCCGAGATCCAGGTGCTCGACGACGATCACGCCGCTGATCGTCTTGTCGACGCCGAGCGGCACGTCGGTCGGCTCGATCGAGATCCGTCCCTTGGCCGCCTCGAACGTGGCCTTGGAGATGTGCAGGGCGTCGGCGCCGAGCTGGAACACCGACTCCACCGCCGTCAGCGGCACCAGGGAGTCGATCTTGACGACCCTCAGCGATTGGCCGGGCCGCGTGGTCAGGGGCGCGAGGCTGTCGAAATCGACGGCGCCGTCCAGGGTGGCGACGAAGCCGATCGGACTGGTGAAGTCGATCTTGTCGGCGACCAGACGGCCGCGGCTGGTCGCGCCCTTGTCATCCCAGGCGAAGACGCCCGTAAAGCTGGCGGGCCCCTTGGCCTCGCGGGCGAAGCCGGCCATCGGCGACAGATCGCCCGGCTGCAGGCCGTCCTTGGCGAACACCAGCTTGGAGGCGTCGATGTCGGCTTGGCCCTTGCCGGTCGCCACCACGTGGCGCAGGCGGATCTCGCCCAGCGCCGCGCCGGTCGGGGTCGCGCCCTGGAAGGTCCCGCCCCAGACGCCGCTCAAGAGCGCCAGCTGGCCCTTGGCGAGGATCGGGTTGAAGCGCCGCTCGGGCGCCGCGTCGGTGATCGCCGCGCTATCCACCCGCACGCTGGCGCGGTCGAAGCCACCGGCGCCGCCGAAACTCGCCTCGCCCTTGATCCCCCGCAGCGTGGCCTCGGCGACAGCCAGCGCCCCCTCGCCGTCCTCGAACTTGAGGGCCGCGTTCCAGCCGCCGGCGCCGGCCGAGACCAGCGGCGCCTTGGCCGGACAGAGTTTGGCCTTGATGTCGGTGACCGGGTTGTCGCCCAGCGCGTAGGCCTTGGCCGTCAGCGGCGAGCATTTCGAGGTGGTCAGTGTGAACCGCCCCCCCGCCAGCCGCGCCTGGCCGTCCACCTGGCCCGTTACGCCCTGGATCGGCGGCATGTCGAAGTTCTCGACCGCCAGCGACAGCGGCGTGGTCAGCGCGCCGCCCGCCATTCGCCATTGAGGGGCCAGCGCCTTGACCGTCGGCAGTCCGCCGCCCGTCAAGGAGACCCGCAAGGCGCCGCGCGCGCCCTCGGGTCCCGCGTCCAGCAGCAGACCCTTCGGCGCGTCGACCGCGACGGTCACCCCGTTCGCGGCCGTCAGTTTCGCGCCTTGCGCCAGGGTCGCCCGGGTCCGGCCGCCCTTGATGTCGAGCCCAATCCCGGGCGCGGCCAGCTCGAACGTCCGCAGGGCCCGGGCCAACGGCTTGCCATAGGCCGGATTGGGGATCAGCGCCGCCAGCCGCTCGGCGTCCGGCCCCGAAACGCCGCTACGGCCGCGCGCCGCCCCGTCCAGGGCGAGGCTGAGCCCACCGGGCCCCTGATCGATCTTGCCGCGCGCGTCCAGCCGGGCGTCGGCGAGGGCCAGCCCGCCGCTCGCCAGGCGACCCGCGGTCGCTTCGAGCGCCAACGGGCCGTTGACCGCGACGCCTCGCGCATCCAGCGCGGCGCCGAGATTGGTGGAGCCGACCGAGGCCCTCAGGCCGCGCGCGGCGACGCCGCCCGCGAGCGCCTGGTCCGCCAGCAGGGTGGATTGCACGGCGCCTCGCGCGGTCGTGCGCTCACGGCGATGGTCGATG
>CAKZJK010000305.1 GCA_936942565.1 uncultured Caulobacter sp.
CGGGCGCCAAGGTCAGGTGGCTGCCGTCGGCGAGGGCGACCTCACGCGTCTGACCGGCGGCGGACTGGATCGCGGCCGGCGGCGTCGCCAGCACGGCGGCGGCGATCAGGCCGGCGGCGACGGCCGCGCCGGGCCAGATCCAACGCCTCGCGTGGCGGGCGGGCCGGGCTAGCCTGGGTGAGGCCAGGGCCTCGTCCAGCAGCATCAGTGTGCGCTCGGCCTGGTCGTAGGCTTGCGCGTGGCGCGGGTCGGCCTTCAGCCAGGCTTCAAATTCGGCCGAGCGTTCGGGTGGAAATTCCTCGCCCATCACCGCCAGGGCCCAAGCGCGGGCCTCGGCGCCGATCGCGGCGTCAGGATCGACGGGTGCGTTCACGCGACAGGCCTCGATAGTCGATGGTTCCGCGCGTGATGGCGCGTTGGCAGACGGCGGCGGCTTCGTCCACGGTCTTGCGAACCAGGGATTCCGAAACGCCATGTCTACGAGCGATTTCGGCGAAGCTGAGGCCGTCCATGCGGTTGGCGGTCAGGTACAGGCGATGCCGCTCGGGCAGACCTGCCAGCACCTTTTGAAGCAGGCGCACCTGCTGCTTGGCGATCAGGGCGCGCTCCAGATCGGGATCCTGGTCGACGGTTAGGACGGCGGTATCGTCCAGGGCCGCGTTGGCGCGCCGCAACTGGCGGCGAGCGTCGTGCATCAGGTTGATGGCGATCCGGAAGACGAAGGCGCGGGGGCTCTGCAGTTGGCGGTCGGCGGTCTGCTCGCCCAGCTTGAAGAAGGCTTGCTGGGCGACGTCCTCGCAGTCGGGCGGACCTGGGCCGAAACGGGCGCGCAGAAAGGCGCAGAGATCTCGCCAATCCTTGGCGTAAACGGCCGGGTAGGCTGGGTGATCACGCCAAACCTCCTCCCCGACGATTCGAAGCTTGGGTCGCTCCGCCTGGGACACCGCCACTCCCCGATTGTTTTCGGCATTCTTGTTGGGCGTGACGATGCGTTCGAACGCTTCGTCGATCAATGGCGCGCCGATATTTTCGAGCGATCCGGGACTTTTTCGTGCGGATCGGCGGGCGGAATTCGTTGTTATGGCCCCACTCCTCCGAGGTG
>CAKZJK010000306.1 GCA_936942565.1 uncultured Caulobacter sp.
CAGCCGTTCGGCTTCCACGCGCGCCGCCTGATGCTTCTGCCCCTGCAACAGCACCATGGCGTAATCGAAACGCGCCTCGTCATAGTCGGGAGCCTGAGAAAGGATCGCCGCCAGCAGGGCTTCGGCGTCATCCAGCGCTCCGCGCTCTAGGCGTATCCGCGCCAATAGACGCAAGGCGCCGACGCTTTGGCCAGCCTCGCGCAAATGGTCGCGGAGCGCCTCTTCGGCTGTCTCCAGGTCGCCGTCCGCCAGCAGGCTTTGCGCCACCACGACCGCTTGGGGCAGTTGGTTCAAGGCCGCCAGGCGCCGGGCCGCGACGTCGGCCTCGGCGCTCTCGCCCCGCAGCCGGTGAAGCTGCTCCAGCATGTCCCAGCACGCCGGAAGCGCCGGGTTCAGCGCGACGGCCTCCCGCAGGACGCCGATCGCCCCGAGGCCATCGCCAATTGAGACGAGGCACCGCGCGCGTTCCTGGCGCGCTCGACTGAAACGCGGATGTTTTGTTTCCAGACGATCCAGCAGGGCCAGCGCGTCGGGGATGCGCTTCTGTTCACGCAACGCCCTCGCCCGACGCAGACCCGTCTCGCGGTCATCCACCGCATCGGGGTCACTCATGACGCGGCGCCCAGCAGCGGCGCCAGCCAGTCCGGTTCCGGCTGATCGGCGTCGTAGTATTCGAAGATCAGGTGGATGCGGTCGGTCTCCCCATCGTTGCGCACCCAGTGAGGCCCCAAGTTGTCGACCTCGACCGCCTCGCCGACCGGGAAATGATGCTCGGCGCCGCCGAAGAACGACACGACGTTCGGATTGGTTGTGAGCGGCACGTGGATCTTGTGCGGCCATTTGGCGGCCGGATTGGCGTCGATGTGCGGATGGATCACGCCGCCGGCCGGCATCCGCGCGAGCATGACCCGGGGAAAGACGCCCCGCTCATAGCCGTATTCGCGAACGGTCCGCGTCAGCACCGGCTCCAGACGCTGCCTCCAGGTCGTCCAGGCTGGACGATCATGCGAGGCGCGCCAGTCCCGCGGACTGTTCACGAAGCGGAGGACGATGTGCCGGGTCGTGTCCAGCACCTCGAACTTGTTCGGCTTCGCGGCATTCTCGGCGGCCCACACGTCCTCGGGGATCGCCAGCACGGCGTCTCGCAGGGCGACGATGTCGACGGCGCCCAGCCGTCGCACGGCCTTGGTCTTGCGCGGATTAGCCGTGAGCTCGAGGCGGCCGACGTTCATCGCGCCCCCTCGAAGTCGTAGCCGAACAGCTCCAGATCCTGGGCGTAGCGCGCCGCGACCCCATCCATCAGCTCGCGGTCGTAGTAGGCGCGATAGTCTTCATGGCGGGTGCCGTTGACCCGGTCCAGTGGACGCGGGGCGATGCCGATCCGCGCGCAGATGGCGTCATAGGAGCCCTGCATGTCCTCGACGCGTCCTACCTGGTCGGCCAGCAGGGTCTCGCCGTCGTCGTCGACGAGCAACCAGGCCTGGGGCTGGAACAGGATGTGGCCTTCCGGCGGATCGACGAACAGGAAGTGGCGCATGGCCTCGCGCGGCTGGCGCTGAAAGACGTCGCCGCCGCGAAGCATGAACGCGCAGTACGAGACGAAGCGATCGAAGGGGTTCCGTACGAAGGCGAACTTGAAGTACGCAGCGAAAGCCTCTTCGCCGAGATACGGCCGAACCTGGCGCAGCGACAGGTGGCCGTGCTGGATCGCCGCCAGGTTCGCCCACGGGAAGCGCTTGTTGACGAACAGGCCGACCTGCTCGA
>CAKZJK010000307.1 GCA_936942565.1 uncultured Caulobacter sp.
AGTGCGGGCCCTGGCCCAGCGCTCGGCCGAGGCCGCCAAGGAGATCAAGTCGCTGATCACCGAGTCGAGCCGTCAGGTGGGCGAGGGCGTCGAACTGGTCGGCCAGACCGGCGAGGCCCTGCGCGGCATCGTCGAGAAGGTCGGCGGCATCGGGGCGATGGTGACCGCGATCGCGGCGTCCGCCAGTGATCAGGCCGAGGCGCTTGGCCAGGTGAATTCGGCGGTGAACCAACTGGATCAGGTCACCCAGCGCAACGCCTCGATGGTCGCGCAATCGACGCAGGCGACCCACGCCCTTCGCGCCGAGGCGTCCGACCTTTCCCAGCATGTCGGCGCTTTCCGACTGGCCGGAAAGCCCGCCGCGATCGCCAACGCGGGCGCGCCGGCCTCGGACGACAACGCGGTTCACTCCGCTCAGGCCCGCATCGCGGCCTTCGCGCGGCCGGGCCGCTGATCCGGAGGCTCTAGCGCGGCGGCGGCGCCGTCGAGGCGCGGTGGATCAGTTCGAAGGGCAACAGAATGTCCTCCGGCCGTTCCGCTTCGCTGGTCTTGGCGCGCGCGATCAAAAGCTTGGCCGCCACCGAGGACATCTCGGCCACCGGCTGGCGCACGGTGGTCAGCTGGGGGCGGCTGAAACGGGCGCTGGAGCTGTCGTCGAACCCGGCCACGGAAATGTCGCCCGGCGTCATCAGGCCGGCCTCGGCGATCGCCGAAACGCAGCCAAGGGCCATGTCGTCGTTGCTGGCGAAGATCGCGGTAGGACGGTCCGGCAGGGCCAGCAGCGCCTTGGCCTCGGCCACGCCAGACTGGAAGGTGAAGTCGCCCTGGCGCACCAGGCCTTCCGAAACCGGCAGGCCGTGGGCCTTCATCGCCGCCAGATAGCCCTCGCGCCGCGCCTGGCTGGCGCCGTAGCGCGGCTCGCCAACGATGAAGCCGATCCGCTTGTGACCCAGGCCGATCAGGTGCTCGGTCATCTCTCGGGCGGCGTCGACATCATCCATGTGGACGCGCGGCCCCAATCCCTCGGCCCGCTCGGGGCCCAGGCGCACATAGGCCGTGCCGGCCTTGTCGAGCAGCTCCAACACCACGGGGTTGTCCGAGGAGGGGGGCGTCAGGATCACGCCGTCGGGCTTGAGGGCCGCGAGCAGCGCGGCGACTTCCTGGCGGACCTGGGGCCCCTCGTGGTCGATCAGCTCGATCAGCAGGTGATAGCCGGCTTCGCGGCATTCCAGCGTGGCGCCGAGCTGGATGCGGCTGAGATAGTCCGCGCCGCGCTCGCTACGCCAGTGGTCGATGGTCAGGGCCGCGTCGACGAACACCGCGATTACGAACGATCGCGAGCCTGCCAGGCTGCGCGCCGACAGGTTCGGGCTGTAGCCGAGCTCGCCCGCCGCCTGCAGCACGCGATCGCGCATGGCGGGCCGGACGTTCGGCTCCTTGTTCATCACCCGCGAGACGGTCTTGATCGAGACGCCCGCCCGCGCGGCGACGTCGTAGATCGTCACCGAAGCCATACCTGGTCTCGCCCCCTCGAGAGACTCACGCCAATCCGCGCACCCTAAAGCCTACGTATCGCGGATGGAAACCTTTGGACGACGGTGTCGTGGCCCTTGTGCGGCAAGGGCGGGGCGGCCACTGTGCGGACAGACGCGGCGCAGACCGCGCGGACCCATCCCGGTCCGGTTCAAGAATCTGGGCGGCGAGACGCCGATCGTCCGCTTGGGGGGAGATGATATGCGGCCAGAGGATCGGGCCCGGCCCAAGGAGCCGGTGCGCGCGGGTTTTATCGCCGCCTACACCCTGGCGCAGATCGGGGCGTTCGTGTCGTTCCAGCCGCTGCTTCAGGTGCTCCTGCCGCTGAAGGCCCAGGCGATCGATCCGGCCGGCAAGGCGGTGGTCCTGAGCCAGGTCGCCTTCTATGGCGCCATCGTCGCCAGTGTCGCCAACCTGTTGGCGGGCGCGATCAGCGACAGGACCACCTCGCGGTTCGGACGCCGTCGCCCCTGGATCGTGGTGGGCGCGATCGGCGCGTCGCTGGCCTATCTGGCGATCATGCGCGCCACGACGCCGATGGCTCTGGTCTGCGGCATGATCCTGTTCCAGCTGACCTTCAATCTGTGCTTCTCGGCCCTGGTGGCCGTCATGCCCGACCGGGTGCCCGACGGACAGAAGGGTTTGGTCGCGGCGTTCCAGAGCCTGGGCAATCCGCTCGGCACGGCGGCGGGCGCGATCCTGATCGGCGGGGTCCTGGTCATGGAGGGGCAGCGATATGCGGCGATCTCGGCCGCGCTGCTGATCGGGCTCCTGCCGCTGGTGATCAGCCTGCGCGACCCTCCCTTGCCCAAGAGCAGCGTACCGCCGTTTCGGCTGGGCGCGTTCCTGTCTGGGCTATGGGTGAACCCCCGCGAGCACCCGGACTTCGCCTTCGCGTGGGCGGGGCGGTTCATGGTGCTGGTCGCCCTGTGCCTGACCCAGAACTACATGCTCTACTTCCTGCAGGATGTTCTGGACTATCCGCGCCTGTTTCCAGGTCGAAGAGCCGAGGAGGGGCTGGCGATCCTGACGACCGTCTCCACGATCTCGAACGTCGCCTTCGCCATGCTGGGCGGCGTGCTGTCCGACCGGCTGCGGCGGCGCAAGCTGTTCGCGTTCGGGGCGGCGCTCGCCATCGCCGTGACCATGGCCGTCTTCTCGATGTCCCCGAGCTGGCCGCTTCTGCTGGCGACCTATGTCGTCCTGGGCTGCGGGGCGGGCTGCTTCTACGCCGTCGACATCGCCCTGGTGACCCAGGTGCTGCCGTCGCAGCGCGACGCGGGAAAGGACCTGGGCGTCATCAACCTGGCCAACACCCTGCCTCAGGCCTTGGCGCCCGGTCTGGCCGTCTGGGCCCTGGGGCCCAGCCAGATGGACTATCACGTCTTCTTCCTGACGGCGGCGGCGCTGGCCCTGGCTGGCGGTCTGGCGATCCTGCCGATACGAGGGGTGCGCTGACCTGACCCTTTACCCGAGGCCGCCTTGCCGCAGTTCCGCGTCGTCACCGACCCCGACGATCCCGCCGTCGCCCCGTTTCGCTCGATCAAGGAGCGCGATCTGGTCGGGCGCGAGGGGCTGTTCATCGCCGAGGGCGAGACGGTTTTGCGCGCCTTCGTCCGCGACGCGCCGGAGCGCGTCGTCTCGCTGCTGATCGATCCCAAGCGCCGGGACAAGTTGGAGGACCTGTTCGCGGGTCTTCCGGAGCCTGTCCCGGTCCATTTCGCCGACCAGGCCGTGCTGGACTCCATCGCCGGCTTTCACCTGCATCGCGGCGTCCTGGCCGTCGGCCGCAAGCCCGAGCCGGTGGCGGCCGCCGACCTGCTGGCCGGCCTGCCCGCGCGGGCGGTGGCGCTGGTGCTGTGCGGCATAGCCAACCACGACAATATCGGCGGCATCTATCGCAACGCAGTGGCCTTCGGGGCGGACGCGATCATCTTGGACGCCGACTGCTGCGATCCGCTGTATCGCAAGGCGATCCGCGTCTCGGTCGGCGCGGCGCTGTCGGTCCCGACCGCGCGCCTCGGACGCGGGGAGGATATCGCCCAGTTGCTCGAACGGGCGGGCTTCGAGGCCCTGGCGCTCAGTCCGTCGGCGTCGGAGAGCCTCGCCCAGCTCAAACCCGCGCCACGCAGCGCCGTTCTGCTCGGCGCGGAGGGCCCGGGGCTGTCCGCCGAGCTGATGGCCCGCGCCCGGACCGTCGGGATCCCGATGGCCAATGGCTTCGACTCGTTGAACGTCGCCACCACCAGCGGGATCGTGCTGCACCACCTGCGCTTCGCGGAGATCTAGGCGAGGCTGGAAACCGGTTTCCAAATCGCCGCCAGCCGCTTTAGGCTGCCGCCCACAACATCCCGTCAGAAGGCTTCGATCCCATGCTGAACCGTCGCGGCGCCCTTGCGGCCTTTGTCACTGGCGTTCTGGGATCCCTGGCGGCGCGAAAGGCCGAGGCGGCCGCAGAGCCTTCCAAGACGGCGCCCGCCGACCCCGCCGAGATCATCACGCTCTGGCCGAACGGCGCGCCAGGCGGGGAGGGCGTCGCGGTCGAGGAGCAGATCATCGATCGGACAACGCCCGGCGGTCCGCGCGACCGCGCCCAGGTCCACACGCGCAAGCCGACCCTGGTGGTGTTCCGGCCCAAGACGCCGAACGGCGCGGCGGTGATGCTGATCCCGGGCGGCGGCTACGAGCGCGTGGTGCTGGACAAGGAAGGCTACGAGACCGCCCGACGTTTGAACGACAGCGGCTACACTTGCTTCGTCCTGTTCTACAGGATGCCGGGCGACGGCTGGGCGGCGGGCGGCGACGCGCCGCTGCAGGACGCCCAGCGCGCCATCCGTCTGGTCCGTTCGAAGGCCTCTGCCATGGGCTTTTCTCCGGACCGCGTGGCGATCATGGGCTTCTCGGCCGGCGGGCACCTGGCGGCCAATCTGACGGTGCGGTTCGACGCGCCGACCTATGATCCCATCGACGCCGCCGACCAGCTGTCGGCCAAGCCAAACCTCTCGGCTTTGATCTACCCGGTCATCAGCCTTGACCTGTCGATCGCCCATGGCGGCTCGCGCAAGCAGCTCCTGACCCGCGACGCCTCGCCCGATCGCGAGGCCGTCCTGTCGCCGGACAAGCAGGTGCGAGAAGGGCTCTCGCCGGTGTTCCTGCTGCACGCGGCCGACGACAAGACCGTGCCGGTCGCCAATGCGCTGACCATGTTCACCGCGCTGAAGGCCAAGGCGGTGCCGACCGAGCTGCATGTCTTCGAGGAAGGCGGCCACGGTTTTGGCCTGCGCTTCACCCCGGACAAGCCGGTCGCGGCCTGGCCCAGCCTGTTCGAGGCCTTCGCCAAGCGACACGGGGTCTAGAGCGTCAGCAGGCTTCTTTCTGTCGGAGGTTCCAGGCGGCGATCTCGGCGTCGCGGAACTTGATCCACTCGGCGCGCAGCACCGCCGGCCGCTTGCCGTGGCGCTCGTCCAGGAACTCGGCCCCAACCACGCGGTCCGTGCGGAAAGTCCGGAACGCCTGTCGCAACTCGCACCAGGCGATGATCATCCGGATGGTCTCGCGATAGCCGACCGTGACAGGCCAGATCACGCGATTGCTGATCGCGCCGGCCTCGTCGCTATAGTCGAGGCGTATCTTTCGGCCCGCGTGAATCCAGGCGCGGACCTGGGCGACGTCGATGCGATCGGTCTGCGGCTTCCAGGCCGGCGCCGCGCCGGTGGCGGGCTCCAGCACATAGGGGCGCAGGCGATCGGGAACGGCCGAGGCTATCTTGCTGATCAGGTCCTTGGCCGCCTTGGCCAGCACCGGGTCGCCACGACCGGCCACCCACTGCGCGCCCAGCACCGCGGCCTCGATCTCGTCGGGCGTCAGCATCAGCGGCGGCATGTCGAAGCCGGCCTCCAGCACATAGCCGACACCGGCCTCGCCGCGGATCGGCGCCCGCTGGCCCACGAGGGCGGCGATGTCGCGGTAGACGCTCCGCTTGGAGGTCTCCAGTTCCGAGGCGATGGCGTCGGCGGTCACCGGCGCGCGGCTGCGGCGCAGGATCTGGATGATCTGGAAAAGGCGTTCGGCGCGTCTCATGGCTTCGAATATCAGCGATCGCTACTGACAGCATGCTGGCAGTAGGGTGGCGGTAGCAAGTGGCCTTCACGACATTCGAGATCGGAGAGGGACCATGATCACGCTGTTCGCCGCCGGAGCCGGGTTCGGGCTGCCCGAAATCAGCCCCTATGTGACCAAGACCGAGGTCCAGCTGATGATGGCCGGCCTCGACTATCGCAAGACCGTCGGTAGCCGCGAGACCGCGCCGAAGGGCCAGCTGCCGTGGATCGAGGACGCGGCCCAGGCCATCGGCGACTCCACCTTCATCCGCGCCCACATCGAGCGGAAATACAATATCGACCTCGACGTCGGCCTGACGGGCAAGGAGCGCGCCCAGGCCTGGGCGATCGAGCGGATGATCGAGAACCAGCTGGGCTGGGTCTCCGGCTACTTCCGCTTCCTGGAGCCCGCCAATTTCGCCAAGGGACCCGCGCGCTGGTTCGACCACGCGCCCGAGCATCTGCGCGAGGATCTTCGTCAGGGCCTGTTGGAGGCGGTCGGCGCCAACATCCGGGCCGTCGGCGTCGGGCGGCATTTGCGCGAGGAGATCGCGTGGCTGGGAGGCCTGTCCCTGCGCTCGCTGGACGAACTGCTCGAGGACAAGACCTACCTCATGCGGGACACCCATCCCGTCGGCGTCGACGCCATCGCCTTCGCCATGCTGGCCGCGATCCTGACGCCGTTCTTCGACTCGCCGCTGCGCCGCGAGGCCGAGAGCTATCCACGCCTGGTGGCCTATGCCGGCCGGATGATGAGCCAGTTCTATCCCGCCCATCCCTGGGGACTTCGGCAGGCGGCCTGAGCACGTGGCTATCCCCAGACGAGTGCAAGTGAACCCTCTTCAGGTCGCGATCAGCGGTTGCATCTCGTCTCGATCTGACGTTGTTGACGGCCAATGACCTCGCTTTGGCGCGATCATTGGCCGCACATGTCCGGGTCTTGCCCCTATCGGTGAGCGTGTGCTGTTTTGCGGCCTTCGAAATAGGGGGTTTGGGATGTCTGAGACTTTGGCGCCCATCGGCGTTGAGACGGTGCTGGAAGCGATCTCGACGGAGATGTCGATCGCGGCGGTGGCGTGCGGGCATCTAGACGTGGCGCTAGGTAAGATCCTCGAGGTGGTGCCGGCCGAGCATCGTCTGGCGGTCATGCACGAGCTGCACATGGTCGACATGCTGGCTCAGCACATCACCGCCATCACCGACTTCACCGGTCGCGTCCTGCACGAGAGCCACCACACCGGTCGTCTCGAGGTCAACGACGCCTTGAACGCCATCACCCTGGGCGATGTCGCCGCGCGTCTGCGCGCCTCGCTCGAACCGAAGGCCGACTGACGCCGGTCCTCAATGGGCTGGCCGGACCGCGTTCGCGGACACCGCGCGCGGCGACGGCCGTCCGGCCTCCACATCGGCGAGGTTGCCGAGCGTCGTCTCGGCGATCGCGGTCAGCGCCTCCTCGGTGAGGAAGGCCTGGTGGCCGGTCACCAGCACGTTCGGGAAGGTCAGTAGGCGCTGGAACAGGTCGTCCTGGATGATCTCGTTCGACAGGTCCTCGAAGAAGAGGTCCGCCTCCTGCTCGTAGACGTCCAGCGCCACGCCGCCGACCTGACGTGACTTCAGACCCGCGATCAGGGCGGTGGTGTCGATCAGCGCGCCGCGGCTGGTGTTGACGATCAGCACGCCCGGCTTGGCGGCGGCGATGGCCGCGTCGTCGATCAGATGGCGGGTCTCCGGCGTCAGCGGGCAATGCAGCGAGATGACCTCCGCCTCGCGCAGCAGGGTCTTGACCGGCACATAGCGGACGCCGGCCGCCACCAGCGCGGGGTCCTGGACGACGTCGCTGGCCAGCACCTCGCAGCCGAAGCCCAGGCGCAGCATCCGCGCCACCAGCGCGCCGATGCGGCCCGTGCCCACCACCCCCGCCGTGCGTCCAGCCAGGTTGCGACCGATCAGGCCGTCCAGCGCGAAGTTGTTCTCGCGCACCCGGGCGTAGGCGCGCGGGATGTTGCGGTCCAGCGCCAGCAGCAGGCCCAGGGTGAACTCAGCGACCGCCTCGGGCGAATAGGCCGGCACCCGCACGACCGTGACGCCCAACCGCTCGGCCGCCGCCAGGTCGACATTGTTGAAGCCGGCGCAGCGCAGCGCCACCGCGCGCGTTCCGCCGGTGGCCAGAGCCTCCAGCGTCGCGGCGTCGAGCCGGTCGTTGACGAACACGCAGACCGCCGGATAGCCAGCGGCCAGCGGGGCCGACGAGGCGTCGAGCCGGGCCTCGAAATAGTCGATGCGGTGGCCGAACGCGCCATTGGCGGCGTCGAAGAACCGCCGGTCGTAGGCCTTGGCCGAGAACATCGCCACCCGCATGGTCCGCTCCTTACGTCAACGCCGAGGTGGTAGCAGATCGCGCGGGGCCCGCGCAGCGCGGGTGGCTACGGAGGGTCGGGTCACCAGGGGACCGGCTCGCCCTCGTGGTCGAAGAAGCCGCCGCTGTCGGCCGCCTCCAGCCTGTGGATGACCTTGAGCAGCTTGGCGGCCGCCGCGCGAGGCGACGCCACGGCGCGGCTGCCGCGCGCGAACGGCGCGCTCAGCGGCGTGTCCACCGTCCCCGGATGCAGGGCCGCGCAGATGGCCAACGGGCGCTCGCGCGACAGCTCGATCGCCTGGCAGCGGATCAGCATGTTCAGCGCCGCCTTGCTGGCCCGATAGGCGTGCCAACCCCCGAGCCGATTGTCGCCGATGCTGCCCACGCGCGCCGAAAGCGCCGCGATCACGCCGCGCTCGTCACGCGGCAGCAGCGGCGCCAGGTGCTTGCAGACCAGGGCCGGCAGCACCGCGTTGACCTCGAACAGGCGCGAGAGGCTCGTGGCGGTGACCGCCTTCATCGCCTTCTCGGGCATGAGGCCGGGCGCGTGCAGAAGGCCGGTGGCGATCAGGATCAAGCCTGGCGCGCCCAGCTTGGCCAGCGCGCTGGCCAGGTCGGCCAAGGCGTCTTCGTCCAACGGGTCCGCGACCAAGAAGGGGAGGCGCGGATCGTCGGGCCAGTCTTCGGGCCGCCGCCGGCCAACGCCGACCACCTTGGCCCAGCCCGGCTCGCCGCGCAGTTCCTCGACGAAGGCGCGGCCCAGGCCGCCGCCAGCGCCGACAACGACCGCGAGGCGAGGGCGGGGTTCGGTGTCAAAAGCCATCTCAGCCGCCCGCCACGGCCGCGCCGATCACCAGGCCGATGCACGCGGTGGCCGTCAGCGGCAGGCGTAGCTGCCTGTACCATTCAGGAAGGGCTTTGGACGTGACGTCCCAAACGCCTTGCGCGACCAACGCGGCCGCCATGCCCAGCAAGGCGTTGGTGGCCAGGTGAGGCTCGCTCCGTCCCATCACGCCGACCACGGCGAGCGCCCAGCCGACCAGGGGAGGGGCCATGGCTAGGATCAGGGTCTCGGCGCGGCAGTCATCGCTGAACACGGCCTGCGCCGCGCGCACCCCGCCCAGGAACGACAGGATGGCGGCCGCGTATACGATTTGCAGGCCGCTCCACCCAAGCAGAGGCTCGAACCAGTCTATCCGCAGCACGGGCGGCGCCAGGAACGGGATCAATCCGAAAATCCCCAGCCACGTCATCAACGGCGCCTGCGACCGCGTTTCGTCCAAGGCCCGCGCCCGCGACATGTTCCCGCTCCGTGACA
>CAKZJK010000308.1 GCA_936942565.1 uncultured Caulobacter sp.
GAGCCCGCCGCTTCGCGGTCGCCAGTCCGTGTATGAGCTTTATGGCGAACTGCAGGTTCCGATCGCGACCGGCCGACCGCTTCTGGACAATCTAGAGGTCGTCGCTGGCGTTCGTCATTCCAAGTACAGCACGCGCGACGCGCTTTTGCCGACCTGGAAGTACGAGCTGCAGTACAAGCCTGTCCGCGACTGGCTGCTACGCGCCAGCCTGAACCGCGCGGCTCGGGCGCCGAACATTTCGGAGCTCTACACCGCGTCGGCCTTCCGGACGGTGAGCCTGTCGGACCCCTGCGCGGGCGCTCATCCCACGGCCAGCCTGTCGGCTTGCGCGTTCACGGGGGTCTCGGCCGCCCAGTACGGGCGGGTTCCCGATTGTCCGGAGCAGCTGTGCCGGACCTATGGCGGGAACGGCAATCCGGATTTGCGGCCCGAGTCGGCCAAGACCGTCACCGCCGGCCTGGTCTACACGCCGTCACGTATGCCCGGCCTCCTTCTGTCGGCTGACTACTACCGCATCGCCGTGAAGGGTTATATCGGTCCGGTCCAGGCGGCGGACGTGTTCGCCAACTGCCTCGACACCGGCGACGCCTACTACTGCCGCTTCATCCATCGGGCGGCGGGGACGGGGGCGTTGTACGGAGATGATCCGGCGGACGGCTATATCGCCGTTGGGGCCCAGAACACGGCGCTGTTGCTCAATGAAGGGGTCGATGTCCAGGCCGCCTACAACCTCGACCTGGGCGAGGCGGGCAAGCTCGCGGTCAACCTGGTCGGATCGCGCCTGATCAAGGCGGGCGGCAACAGCGCTCCTGGGGAGGTCCTCGCCAACTGCGCGGGCTATTTCGGCGCTCCGACCTGCTACGCGCCCCGGCCGAAGTGGCGTCACGACCTGCGCGTCACCTGGCGCGCGCCATGGCGCGGCGCCGCCCTATCGGCGAATTGGCGTCATATCGGCGGGACGCGTCTGGCCGCCAACAGCGGTGATCCGGCGGTCGCCAATGGCGCGGCGCTTTACGCCTACGCCCCGTTTACCCGTTTGAAGACCTACGACTATTTCGACGTCGGGGCCTCGGTGAAGGTGTCCTCTGTCCTGACGGCGCGGCTCGCGGTCAACAACCTGTTCGATCGGACGCCCCCGGTCGTGCCGTCGTCCTTCGTCGATGGAACGACCAACAACCCCAACACCTACACCGGCGTCTACGACCCCCTGGGTCGAAACGTCCAATTGGCCTTCACCTTGGATTTCTAGAGTTCCGCATGACCTTTGTTCGTTGGGCGCTGCCAACCTTCGCGGCCTTCGCCCTGAGCGCGCCGGGCGCTTTCGCCGAGACATCGGCCAAGTTCGCCGCTCCTCCGTCGCCCGCGCCCGGCGTCGACACCGTGGCCCTGGCCGATGTCGGCGTGCCACGCCCCGCCGGTGAGCCTTGCGTGGTGACGCTGTTCGGCCCTCGCCAGTTCGCGGGCGTCGACCCAGTCGCGTTCGACTACGCGCCGCCCCAGGCTTGCTCCGGTCCCTGGGCGAAGGTGGTGTTCGAAGCCGATTTCGACGTCACCGCCGGGCGGCAGTTTGATCGCACCGCCATCATCGATGTCGGCGGCGTGAACCTCTATTACGGCTCGACGATGGAACCGCGCCGGACCATCGCTCCGGCCTGGCGCGTCGAGCGCGACGTGACCGACTACGCCGCGCTGCTGGCCAAGCCCAGCGGCGGCCAGGCCTTGATCGCCAATGTGGTCAACGAGACCTACACCGGGCGACTGACCGTCGGGGCGCGACTGCTGTTCTATCCGGCCACGAAGGACGAAGCGGCGGCGGGGACGCGGCCGGGGATGGTGCTGCCGATCTCGGGCGGTCCCGCCAAGCTCACGCGCGACCAGCCCCGTCTGGCGCGGGATGTGGTGCTGCCCGCCAATCTCGAGCGGCTGGCGCTGGACGTGTTGGCTCAAGGCCAGTCCAATGACGAGTTCTGGTACACCTGCGCGCCCGACGCCCTGGCCTCGGCGAAGGATGACCGCTGCGGCGGCGGGGCCTTCCGCGAGGCGGAGGTGTTCGTCGATGGCCAGCGGGCGGGTTTCGCGCCCCTGTTTCCCTGGATCTTCACGGGCGGGATCAATCCGTACCTGTGGTTCCCGACCCCCGCGCCCGAGACGCTGAACTTCTCGCCTTCACGGATCGACCTGACGCCCTTCGTCGGCCTGGTGAACGACGGTAAACCGCATAGAATCGAGGTCGGCGTCGTGGGCGCGCGCGACTACTATCTGGTGACGGCCAGTTTGCTCGTCTGGCAAGACGAGGGGGCGACCGCCACGCGGGGCACGCTGCTGAGCAACACCCTGGCGGCGCCGGAGCCCCGCATCGACGCGCGCGGCGCTCGGATCGTGGACAACCGGCTCGTCGGCCGCGTCGACACCTCGGCCAAGCGGTCGGGGCGGCTGTCGGGCGTGGTGGAGACGTCGCGCGGCAAGGTCACCACCACGGTCGACTACGCTGTCTCGTTCTCCAACCGCCAGGACTATGGCGCAGACGCGACGGGCGAGGTCTGGAACCTGAAGCAATCGACTCGGGCCGAAACGACCGTGCGGCGTCGCGACGCCCGGGGCGTGACCACCTGGCGCGAGACGCTTGACTATCCGTTCATGGCCACGACGCGGGATAAGGTCACGCCCACCGGTTCGGACCAGTCCGTCGCCCTCGACCTGACCCTGAACCGCGCGACGCGCGAGGTCGGGCTGGACGGTCGCGTCTGGAGCCGCCGCCTCAGCAACCGGGTTACGCCCACCGCGACCGGTCGCCTCGACAAGACCGCTCGCCGCTTCGTCGACGCGTCGGGCTCCTCGGTCCAACGCTATAAGCTCGAGGACAGCGCGCTAGGCTGCTACGCGCGCGTGATCACGATCGAAAAGAACGTGGTGGTCAGCTCCCAGGACGCGATCGGCTCCGCCTGCTCGCGCTAAAGCTCATGGTTCACGCGGTGGGAGCGAAAGCCTCGCCGCGTGAAACACTCACGACCGATAAGGGCAAATCGCGCGCGAAGCAGGACCGCGGCGCCAGGCGTTGGCGTCTCGTCCGGATCAGAGGTCGATGGGAAGGAAATCGTGGATGCGACAGGGATTGAACCTGTGACCCCCCCCGGTGTGAACGATCGTAAATCTAGCTGAAATCCAAGCAGAATAGGGCGTTGCGGTTGGATTCCGTGCCGTCTCTTTCGGTCCGTTTCGGTTCGTTTTTGGCAAATAACTGGCAAACAGATTGCCTATCAGCGATCCGTCGCCGTTGAGCTACAGGCCTCAGGCTGACGCTCCGGGCCGCATTGACGGTCATGCTAGCGGCCCATGACTCCTGTCTGCCTTTGGGAAGGTCCGCTTCCTAGAAACCATAGCGTGGCTATTGCGACGATGGCCGGCCTACGAGGTTCGAGCAGCTAAAAGCGATAAGCAACAAATTTCTCGTGCGGATAGTGCGCGCTCAATCGTCGTTACTACACCCGACATTTTGAAGAACTATTCTCCCCAAAAATTACATGTGAGCGGTAACTTTTCTCTTTCACATTCGATTTGGCGAGATTATGCCAAACGGATTGACACCGGTGTCCAACCGGGCCGCGGCCTTCAGACCGCGAAAGAGGAGGAAGCGCGCTTGGGAGTCCTCGCGGCAGGAAAGAACGAAACACGCCGCGCCGTGGGGGGGGCGGTCGCTCATGCGCGTTGACGGCGCTCTCGTGCAGCCCTTCCTGGATTTTTCCCGCGGGCTTGACCGCGAGCTCAGCGACTTGCTGGTCCAATCGCTGCTGCAACGCATGCGTCACACCCTGCTGGAAGGTCACACCCTGGAAGCGCCAGGCATCGGTGAGTTCACCGTCCGCCGACGCGATCCCTACGCTCTGGTCAACCCGATTAGCGGCCAGACCTGGGCGCTGGGTGGGGAACGGATCATCCTGTTCCGGCCCGACCGCCAGCTGCTGAAGGACCTCAATGCCGGACACGGAGGCGACGATGTCGCCTAAGTTCCGCGTCCTGCTGCAAGCCTCGGCCGCCGTGGGGGTCCTTAGCCTGGCCAGTGTCGCCGACGCCCAAGGCGAGCTGGCCTATCGCGACGCCAAGCTGTCCGCGCCCGAGCGGGCCGGCGATCTCGTCTCTCGCATGACGCTCGAGGAGAAGGCAGGGCAGCTGCGCCATGCGGCGCCGGCCATCCCGCGCCTGTCCGTGCCTGCCTACAACTGGTGGAACGAGGGACTGCATGGCGTGGCGCGCGCGGGCGAGGCGACCGTCTTCCCGCAAGCCGTCGGTCTGGCCGCCACCTTCGATGTTGGATTGATGCGGGAGGTCGCCGAGGTCATCAGCACCGAGTTCCGCGCCAAGTATGTCGAAAAGGTCGCCGCCGACGGATCGACCGCTCAGTACAGGGGGCTGACCGTCTGGTCGCCCAACATCAACATTTTCCGCGATCCGCGCTGGGGCCGAGGGCAAGAAACCTACGGCGAGGATCCCGTCCTTACGGCCGAGATGGGCGTGGCCTTCGTGCAAGGCCTGCAGGGACCCGACCTCGAGAACCTCAAGACCATGGCCACCGCCAAGCACTACGCCGTGCACAGCGGACCCGAGGCCGATCGTCACCGTGACGACATCCACCCCTCGCGGCACGATCTGGAGGACACCTATCTGCCCGCCTTCAGGGCGTTGGTCACGCGCGCCAAGGTCGACGCGGTGATGTGCGCCTACAACGCCGTGGACGGCCAGCCGGCCTGCGCCAATCCCAGCCTGCTGACCGATCGCCTGCGCCGCGACTGGGGGTTCCGCGGCCACGTGGTCTCGGACTGCGGCGCGGTGGCAGACCTCTACCTGCCAACCGCGCACGCTTATCGCAAGACGCCCGCCGAGGCTTTCGCCACCACGTTGAAGGCCGGCACGGATCTGGCCTGCGACTTCGGCGGCGCGCGCGGCGTCGAGGCCGCCGCTATCGTGGAAGCCGTTCGCTCGGGCCTAGTGACCGAGGCCGAGGTCGATGTCGCCTTGCGCCGGCTATTCGAGGCGCGCTTCCGCCTGGGGCTGATGGACCCGCCGACCAGTGGCCCCTGGGGCGGGATCACCGCCGCTGACAACGACACGCCCGCCCATCGCGCGGTGTCCTTGCGCGCGGCTCGATCGTCTCTGGTCCTGCTGAAGAACGAGGGCTTGCTGCCGCTGAGGGCCGCGCCGAGAACCATCGCGGTGATCGGGCCGAACGCGGATAGCGTCGATGCTCTGGTCGGCAACTACAATGGCTCGCCTTCGAAGCCCGTAACGGTGTTGGCGGGCATCCGGGACCGCTTCCCGCAGGCCAAGGTCGTTCACGTGCCGGGCACGGGCCTGACTGGTCCGTCCAGCACGCCGACGCCTGACGCTATCTTCTGCCAGGACGCCGCCTGCGCGGCCAAGGGGCTGAAGGCCGAGGAGTTCGGCAACCTTGACCTGGCCGGCGCGCCGATCGAGACGCGCGTCGACGCCAACGCCAAGTTCCGCTGGGGCTGGCCGACGCGCAAGGAACGTCGCAGCTCGATCCGCTGGAGCGGTTTCGTCACCCCCACCCAAAGCGGCGCGCATGGCTTCACCCTGACCGGCGACGGCGGATGGCGCATCAACGTCGACGGCCAGATGATCGCCGACTTCTGGAACGCCACGATCGATCCGTCGATGGCCAAGACCATCCGCCTCGAGGCGGGCAAGGCCTACGCTGTCGTCATCGAGGCGCGTCAGGACAGCGAGCGCGGGACCCAGGCCCTGACGTGGAGCCAGCCGGCCGACGATGACGACGCCGCTCTAGCCGCCGCGAAAGACGTCGACCTCGTCATTTTCGCCGGCGGGCTGAACGCCCGCGTCGAGGGCGAGGAGATGAGTGTCCACGCCGCGGGCTTCGCCGGCGGCGACCGCACCAGCCTAGGCCTGCCGGCCCCGCAACAGAGGCTGCTCGAGCGCCTTCACGGCCTGCGCAAGCCGGTTGTCCTGGTGCTGATGAATGGCGGGGCGATAGCGGCCAACTGGGCGGACAGGAACCTGCCGGCCATCGTCGAGGCTTGGTATCCGGGCGGCGAGGGCGGAGCGGCGATCGCGGGCCTGCTAGCGGGAGACTACAGCCCCTCGGGGCGCCTGCCGGTGACAGTCTATCGATCGGCCGACCAGCTGCCGGCCTTCAAGGACTACGCCATGGCCGGCCGCACCTACCGCTATTTCGGTGGCGAGGCGCTCTATCCATTCGGCTACGGCCTTTCCTACACGCGCTTCTCGTACGGCAAGCCGGCCCTGCAAGCCGCCGCCGTCGCGGGCGAGCGTGTCACGGTCAAGGCGCTCGTGACCAACGTCGGCGATCGCGACGGGGACGAGATCGTCCAACTCTATGTCTCGCGTCCTGGCGTCGCAGGTGCGCCGATCCGGGCGCTGAAGGCCTTCCAGCGCGTGTCATTAAAGAAGGGCCAGACCCGCGCCGTCGCCTTCGACCTCGACGCCGAGGCCTTCGCCACGGTCGACGCCGCTGGAGTCCGGTCGGTCGAGCCTGGCCTGGCGGAGCTGTGGATCGGCGGCGGCCAACCGATCTCGCGGCCGGGACTGGCCCAGCCGCCCGGCGTCGCCGCCCAGCTCCAGATCACCGGCCGACAGGGGCTCGCCAACTAAGACCGGCCAATCACCGGCGCGCGGAGAAAACAGAAAAGCCGCGCGCCATCACCGACACATCTATTGGGGAGGAAACCAATGACGATCACCAGAAGCAACCACCGGCGGACCGCGCTGTTCACCGGCATCTGCCTCGCCGCCGTCGTCGCGGGCGCGCCGGGTCTAGCCGCCGCGCAGTCGACGACGAGTGCGACCGACACCGTCAGCGAAGTGGTGGTCACCGGCTATCGCGCTTCGCTGCAAAGCGCCCTGAACCTAAAGAAGAACTCGGACGTGATGATGGACGCCATCAACGCCGAGGACATCGCCGACTTCCCCGATTCCAACCTGGCCGAGTCGCTGCAGCGCCTGCCAGGCATCTCGATCGACCGCGACAACGGCGAAGGCCGCACCATCAGCGTGCGCGGCCTGTCGGGGGACTTCAGCCGGGTTCGGATCAACAACATGGAAGCCTTGTCGACGGGCGCGGCCTTGTCCTGGGACTTGCCGCACCCCGAAAGGCCCAGCGCGCCCACGCTGGCGAGCAGGCTCCTGCGCGACCATTGCTGGATAGACCCCATCATGCCCCCATGTACGCGTACGCCAAGACGCCCCCACCTTGGCGGCCGACCTTGACCAAAGTCAGGCCGGCTTGCGGAAGCGCAGCGTCATCCGGTCGCTCTCGCCGATGGCGTCGTATTTGGTCCGGTCGAAGTTCGGATCCGCCGGCTGGCCGCCCGGCGCCGTGCGCTTCACGGGCGGAAGCGTCCAGACGCCGAACGGATGGTCCTTGGTGTCCTTGGGATTGGCGTTGATCTCGGACTGGGCGTCCAGCTTGAAGCCGGCCTTCTCGGCCAAGGCGACGACCGTGGCGGTGTTCAGATAGCCATCGGCGCCGGCGGCCTTCTCCGAGCGCGGATCGGCCCGGTGGTCCTCGACCGCCAGGACGCCGCCCGGCTTCAACACGGCGAAGAAGTCGGCGAAGACCTTGTCGGCCATGCCGGGCGCGACGGTCCAGTTGTGGACGTTGCGGGCGGTCAGCACGAGATCGGCCGAGCCTGGCGCGCCCAGCGGTCCGGAGACGGCGCCGAAATTGACGAACAGCGGCTCGCCGTACTTGGCTGCGTCGGCGAACCGGGCCTCGAAGTCGGCGCGGCCCTTGCGCGCGCCTTCCGACAGCTTGGGGTTCGAGAGGTCGGCGACGCCGGCGATATAGGTCCCGCCCGTGGCCTTGGCGTACGGCGCGAGGATCTCGGTCCAGTAGCCGCCGCCCGGTGAGATCTCGATCACCGTCTGCTTGGGCTTCAGCCCCCAAAAGATCAGGCTTTCATAAGGGTGACGCGCGCCGTCGCGGGCGACATCGCCGGCCGGACGGGTCGGCGATGCGATCGCGGCCTTGAGCGCCTGATCGGTCGCGGCGAAGGCGGCGGGAGCGGCAAGGCTGACGGCGGCGGCCAGCAGCAGGACGTGACGACGAAGCGGCATGGGGGAAGTGTCCTTCGGCGAGTTGTTGCGCGGCGACCTTAGCCGGGGCTGGCGACGCGTCAAAAGGATTCGCGTTCGCCGAAACCAGCGCCCCCTTGAACCGAAAAATCGGCTCACCAACTACAATCACGAAGGCGCTGGGAACCCGGGCCTTCCGGACCGCTGGCGACGCCGATTTCGGGTCGCCGAAGGGACGCACATTCAAAGACCTTGCTTGATGAGAAGGATCTGACCCTATGCGTACGATCGACCTTTCGCCCCTGTACCGCTCCCTCGTCGGTTTCGACCGCCTCGCCGCCCAGCTCGACGCTGCGGCCCGCACGGAAGCCAGCTCGGGCTATCCCCCCTACAACATCGAACGCACCGGCGAGAACGACTACCGCATCGAGATCGCGGTGGCCGGTTTCAAGCCGGAAGAGCTGAACGTCGAGGTGAAGGAAAACCTGCTCACCGTCACCGGCCGCAAAGCGGCCAACGACGACGCCAAGCAGTACCTGCACCGCGGGCTCGCCGAACGCAATTTCGAGCGCAAGTTCCAGCTGACCGACTACCTGCTGGTGGTCGACGCCGAGCTGTCGAACGGCCTGCTGTCCATCTCGCTGAAGCGCGAACTGCCCGAGGCCCTCAAGCCTCGGACGGTGGAGATCAAGGCCGGCGTCTCGCCGCTGATCGAAGGCGAAAAGGCCGCCTAGGCGGCTCCTGCCCCAATTCCCTCATTCCCTCTGAAACTGGGGCGGCGCGGTGACGCGCCGCCTTTTTCATGAGCGCGGCCTAGATGACGTCGTCGAGACCGCGCGCGCCAAGGCGGATCGCGCCCGTCACATCGACATCGCGCATCTGGGCGCTCGTGAAGTTGGCGCGCGAGAGGTCGGCGCCGGCTAGGCGGGCCTGACGCAGATCGGCCCGGGCGAGATCCGCGTTGGCCAGGATCGCGCCGGTCATGTCGCAAGGCAGGACCCGGTCGGCCGCGATCAGCAGCGGACCCAGCTGGGCGTCGCGAAGGTCCGAACCGGTCAGCTTGGCGCCCTTCAACCGCGCGCCGCGCAAGTCGGCGCGACGCAGGTTGCAGGCCCGCAGGTCCGCCCCTTCTAGCTGGGCGCCCTGCATCTGAACGCCCTCCATGTCGAGGCCGTAGAACACCGCGCCCTTGGCCGAGAGGGCCGTCAGGTTGAAGCCGCGCACCGAGCGCAGGTTGCGCAGGTCCGCC
>CAKZJK010000309.1 GCA_936942565.1 uncultured Caulobacter sp.
ATAGGGGTTCGGACATGGTCACCGGCGGAACCGGGGCCGACCGCTTCTACTTTTTCAGCGGCGCCGGGATCGATCGCGTGACCGATTTTGTCAGCGCCCAAGGCGATCGCGTGCTCCTCGACCCCGGACAGGCCTACACACTGTCCTTTTCGGGCGGGAACGCCGTCGTTGATCTGGGCAATGGCGATCAGCTGATTCTGGTTGGGGTCAGCAACGCGACCTTGGGCGATTGGCTGGCCTTCTAGAAGGTCTGGCCCAGGCCTAAGCCGCGCCAGGGAACCTCCGATCCCGAGACGAGTCCCGGGATCGGATTTCCAGCGGTCTATTTCGGTTCGGTCGGAGGCGTCGTCGGGGCCGTCGTGTCGCTGGTGGTCGGCGACGGCATGGCCCCACCGTCGGTCGGGGGCGTCGACGGAAGGCTTGGCGCGGGGTTCACCGAGCCGGTGGTCGACGAGCCGATGGTGCCCGTGGAGGACCCCATCGCCGACGAGTCCGTCGAGGGGCCGCTCATCGTGCCGCTGTTCGTACCGGGCGCGGTGGCCGAGGTGTCGGTCGACATGCCGGTGGCGGCGGTCGTCGAGCCCGCCCACCAGTCCTTGCTGGCGCGGACCTTGGGCGAGGCCTTCGTATAGGCGTTGAGCTGAGAGTAGGGGATCGGCTGCTTGGGGCCGGCCATGGCGGAAGACTTGGACTGGGCGAGGGCCGAGCCGCCGACCAGCATCGAGAGCGCCGCGGTCGCGGCGAGCGTCTTGGTCAACATCGTGGTTTCTCCGGGCCTTTTGGAACGCCTTTTGGCGTCCTCTCGGCACAACTCCCGGAAGCTCCCATTGTTCACAGCTGCGCCTTGGCATGACCGGCGGTTCGGCTCTGGATTAGCGCCGAAGGAGGAGTAGGCTGGCGAGAGACGGTCGCCATGGAGCCCCCCGCATGCCGCAAACCCCGGTCGAGAAGCCGCCCGTCCTGATCTCCCACGAGATGCTGCTGCCGCTGCAGCCGCTGCTCGAGGGCGCCTACGAGGTGCATCGTCTGTGGGACTATCCGGATCGGCTGGCCTTTCTGGAAGGGCCGGGGCGAAGCATTCGGGCGATCGTCCACGCCGGCGAGATGGCGCTGGGTCCCGACATGCTTTCGGAGATGCCGCGGCTGGGCCTGATCGCCTGTGTCAGTGTCGGATACGACGGCGTGGACGTGCCCTGGTGCAAAGCGCATGGCATCGCCGTGACCCACTCGACCGGTCTCAACGCCGCCGATGTGGCCGATCATGCCGTGGGCCTAGTGCTGGCCGCCTGGCGCGGGATCGTGGAGGGCGACCAGCGCCTGCGGGCGGGTCACTGGAGCCACGCCGAACGGATGGCGCCGCGTCATGGCCTGCGCGGCCGCAAGGCGGGTATCGTCGGGCTGGGTCACATCGGCGAGGCGGTGGCCCAAAGGCTGGCGGCCTTCGAGATGAAGATCGCCTGGTGGGGGCCGCGTCCCAAGGACAGCGCCTATCGCCGCGCCGACACCCTGATGGCGTTGGCGCGCGAGAGCGACGTGCTCGTCGTCTGCGCCCGTCCCGACGCCGAGAACCGTCATATGATCGACCGCGCCGTGATCGAGGCCGTCGGAGCCCAGGGCCTGATCGTCAATGTCGCGCGCGGTTCCCTGATCGACGAGGACGCCCTGATCGCGGCGTTGAAGTCGGGCGCCCTGGGCATGGCCGCCCTCGATGTCTTCGAGCATGAGCCGACCCCGGCCGCGCGCTGGGAAGGGGTGCCCCACGTCGTGCTGACGCCGCACACGGCCGGCGCGACGCTGGACAGCATCCCGGCCATGGTCAACCTGACCCTGGAAAACCTGCGGCGGTATTTCCACGGCGAGCCTTTGGCGACGCCGGTCGCGGCTTAGGCGCGAAGGGGGAGGGGGGATATGGCCAAGGTCATCGGCATCGGCGGCTTCTTCTTTAAGGCCGAGGATCCCAAGGCCGTGCGCGAATGGTACGCGCGGGTCCTTGGCTTCGAGGTTCACGACTGGGGCGGGGCGGTGTTCGAGACGCCCAAGGGCAGTCAGGCGACCTGGTCGCCGTTCGGCGCCGACACCGACTATTTCGCGCCTTCGGCCGCGCCGTTCATGATCAATTTCATTGTCGATGATATCGATGGTGTTCTGGCGCGCGCCGCCGCCGAGGGCGTCGAGCCGCTGGGCAAGCAGGACGAGGGCTATGGTCGGTTCGCCTGGCTGATGGATCCGGCTGGGGTGAAAATCGAGCTTTGGGAGGCCGCCAAGGCCGAGCCCGAGGCATAAATTCCTCTTGCCAAAACGGACATAAAGATATCTTTATGTCCCCATGAAGCTTACCGCCGAACAGGTCGTCGACATCTTGCGCGCCGCCGGCGAGTCCACGCGCCTGCGACTTCTGGCCCTGCTGGCGGCCGAGGAGCTGTCGGTGCTGGAGCTGTGCCGCATCCTCGACCAGAGCCAGCCGCGCGTTTCGCGACACCTGAAGCTGCTGGCCGAGGCGGGACTTGTCGAGCGCTTTCCGGATGGGGCCTGGGTGTTCTATCGCCTGGCCGCCAAATCGGCGGGGCGGTTCCTGGTTGAACAGGCGCTGGACCTGATCGACGACGCCGATCCCGTCATCCGCTTGGACGCCGACAAGCTGGCCGCCGTGCGCGCCGAGCGCTCGACGGACGCCCAGGCCTATTTCGCCCGCAACGCCGCCCGCTGGAACGAAATCCGCTCGCTCTATGTCGACGAGGCCGAGGTCGAGGCCGCCATCTTGCGCGCGACCGGGGAGGGGCCGTTCGACGAGATGGTCGATCTGGGCGCCGGCGCTGGCCGCATGCTGACCCTGCTGGGCAAGCGCGCCAGCAACGCCCTGGGCCTGGATCTCTCGCAGCAGATGCTGAACATCGCGCGCGACGAGGTCTCCAAGGCTGGCCTGGCCAGCTGCGAGCTGCGCCACGGGGACATCTTCCGCACTGGCCTGCCAGGCGGCTGCGCCGACCTCGTGACCGTCCACCAGGTGCTGCACTACCTGTCCGATCCGGCCAACGCCGTGGCCGAGGCCGCGCGGCTGGTGGCGCCCGGCGGTCTCTTGCTGATCGCCGACTTCGCGCCGCACGACCACGAGTTCCTGCGCGAGGTGCACCAGCATCGCCGCCTGGGCTTCGACGACAGCGAGATCGTTCCGTGGCTGCGCGCCGCCGGCCTTCAGCTGGAAAGCAACATCGCCCTGCCGCCCTCCACGGGCGAAGGGCTGACCGTCAAGATCTGGACCGCGCGTCGCCCCTTGAGCGTCGCCGCCGAAAGGACCGCCGCATGACCCTTCCGCCCACCCGCCGCGTGATCGGTCCTGTCGCCCGCGCCGGTGAGCGCACGGGCCGCCCGCGCGTGTCGTTCGAGTTCTTCCCGCCCAAGACGCCCCAGATGGAAGAGAGCCTGTGGCAGGCGATCACCCGTCTGGCGCCGCTGGACCCGGCCTTCGTGTCGGTGACCTACGGGGCCGGCGGCTCGACACGCGAACGCACGCACCGGACCGTCAAGCGCATCCTGGACGAGACCAGCCTGAAGCCCGCCGCCCACCTGACCTGCGTCGGCGCTTCGCGCGCCGAGGTCGACGAGGTGATCCGCGACTACTGGGACATCGGTGTGCGCCACATCGTCTCGCTGCGCGGCGACCCGCCTCCGGGCGAGGGCGGCATCGGCGGGGTCTACGTCCCGCGCGAGGACGGCTACGCCAACGCCACCGAACTGACCAAGGCCGTGCGCGCGATCGGCCAGTTCGAGGTGCTGGTCGGAGTCTATCCGGAAAAGCATCCGGAGAGCCCGTCGCTCGAGCACGATATCGACGTGCTGAAGCAAAAGGTCGACGCCGGCGCGACGCTGGGCATCAGCCAGTTCTTCTTCGATCTCGACGCCTTCCTGCGCTACGTCGACAAGGTCCGCGCCGCCGGGATCACCATCCCGATCGTGCCGGGGATCATGCCGGTGACGAACTTCAGCGGCCTCAAGAAGATGGCCGCCGCCTGCCAGACCACCATTCCTGGCTGGCTGGCCAACCTGTTCGACGGCTTGGAGAACGACGCCGAAACCCGCCGCCTGATCGCCTGTTCGGTCGCCACCGAGATGTGCGCCAAGCTGCAGGAGCAGGGCTTCGAGGACTTCCACTTCTACACGCTGAACCGCGCGGACCTAGTCTACGCCATCTGCCGCGTTCTGGGCCTGCGCGAGACCGCGCCGGCGCCGGCGGAGGCCGCGGCATGAAACGTCTCCTGATCGCTCTGGCGGCGTCGGTCCTGGCCTTCGCGCCCGCGGCCCATGCCGACATGCCCGCCAGCTGGACCAAGCCGACCAAGCCGTACCGCGTGGTCGGCAACATCTATTACGTGGGCACCGAAGGCATCTCGTCCTGGCTGATCACCTCGTCGGCGGGTCATGTCCTTCTGGACGGCGGCCCCAACGCCGAGACCGGCAAGCAGATCGAGCGCAACATCGCCTCGCTGGGTTTCCAACTGGCGGACGTGAAGTTCCTGATCAACACCCACGCCCACTACGACCACGCCGGGGGGCTGGCCCAACTGAAAGCCGACATCCCGGCCGCCAAGCTGTGGATCTCGCGCGGCGACGAGCCGGCGATCGAGCAGGGCCATCACATTGGCGATAACGAGAACGGCCCCACGCCCTTTCCGGCCGTGAAGGTCGACCGCGCGTTCGGCGACGAGACCAAGCTGAAGCTGGGCGAGACCAGCCTGGTCGCTCACCTGACGCCCGGCCACACGATCGGGTGCACCACCTGGACCACGGCGGTGATCGAGAAGGGCCGGCCGCTGAACGTGACTTTCCCGTGCTCGCTGTCCGTGGCCGGCAACATGCTGGTCGGCAACAAGGGCCACAAGACGATCGTCGCCGACTATCGCGAGAGCTTCGCCAAGATGCGGGCCATCCCGACCGACGTCGTGCTGCCCAGCCACGAGGAGCAGGGCGACCTCCTGGCCAAGCGCCAGAAGCAGCTGCGCGGCGACCCGAACGCTTTCGTCGATCCCGCCGAGATGGGGCGCTTCGTCGACGGCTACGAGGCCGCCTTCAACAAGGAGCTGGCGCGCCAGCAGGGCGCTGGAGCCAAGCAATGACCGACCTGTCCATTCGCGACATTTCCACGAGAGCTGGGCGCGTCGCCGCCCTCAAGGCCGCAGCCAAGGAGCGCATTCTGATCCTCGACGGCTCCTGGGGCGTGATGTTCCAGAAGAAGGGCCTGACCGAGGCCGACTACCGCGCCGACCGCTTCGCCGCCCATGACGGCCAGATGAAGGGCAACAACGATATCCTGTGCCTGACCCGGCCGGATCTCGTCGCCGAGCTGCACGACGCCTATTTTTCGGCTGGCGCCGACATCTCCGAGACCAACACTTTCTCGGGCACCACGATCGCCCAGGCCGACTATCACCTGTCGGCCCAGGACGTCTGGGACATCAACATCGAGGGCGCGCGCATTGGCCGCTCGGTCGCGGACCGCTGGAACGCCGAAAACCCCGAGCGCCCGAAGTTCATCGCCGGCTCGATCGGGCCGCTGAACGTCATGCTGTCGATGTCGTCGGACGTGAACGATCCGGGCGCGCGCAAGGTGACCTTCGACCAGGTCTACGAGGCCTATCGCCAGCAGGTGGACGCGCTGTACCAGGGCGGGGTCGACCTCTTCCTGATCGAGACGATCACCGACACGCTGAACTGCAAGGCCGCGATCAAGGCGATCCTGGACTGGCGCGACGAGGGTCACGAGGAGCTGCCCATCTGGATCAGCGGCACCATCACCGACCGCTCGGGCCGCACCTTGTCGGGCCAGACGGCGGAAGCCTTCTGGAACAGCGTCAAGCACGCCAAGCCGTTCGCGGTGGGCTTCAATTGCGCCCTGGGCGCGGACCTGATGCGTCCGCACATCGCCGAGATGGCCCGCGTCGCCGACACCCTGGTCGCCGCCTATCCCAACGCCGGCCTGCCCAACGCCATGGGCCAGTACGACGAGGAGCCGCACCAGACCGGACACGCCCTGCACGAGTGGGCCAAGGACGGCCTGGTCAACATCCTGGGCGGCTGCTGCGGCACCACGCCGGACCACATCCGTCACGTGGCCGACGAAGTGCGCGGCGTGAAGCCCCGCCAGATCCCCGAGCGCCCCAAGGCCATGCGCCTGGCGGGGCTCGAACCGTTCGAGTTGGCGTGATGAGCTCGCCGACGCGAGTTTGGTTTTCCGAGTTCGCCGATCAACTGCAGGCGTTTGCCCAAAGCTTGAGAAGTGACCTAGTCGATTTTGACCGGGACGACGAAAACGTATGGCTTCGTGTCGGCGCGCCTACGGAACGGCACCTGGTCCTTACCGTAGCGGCAAGTCCACATGATATCGACTACAGCTTCGGCCCGTTGTGGACGGAAATCGGCAAGCCGGACGAGACCGTTGGGCGTGAGATCCTCGCCTGTTGTGACGCGATCAAGGCTGGTGATGTTCGTCTAGTACGTTCACGCCGAACGGGCCTTCGCTTTCACATCTATCGTCTACGAACACGTGGTCTGAACCACTTCCAAAGGGACAGCGACTATTCGCTTCTCCACTATTTCCGACAAAGGCCGCGTCGGGTTTCCATCGCCCGCGTGCCACCGCTTCCCATCTTGAATACTGGATCCTGAAATGCGCCCCGTCTTCGTCAACATCGGTGAGCGCACCAACGTCACCGGCTCGGCCAAGTTCAAGAAGCTGATCGTCGAGGGGAACTATCCCGAGGCGCTGTCGGTCGCGCGCCAGCAGGTCGAGGCCGGCGCTCAGGTCATCGACGTCAACATGGACGAGGGCCTGCTGGACAGCCAGCAGGCCATGGTCACCTTCCTGAACCTGATGGCCGCCGAGCCCGACATCGCTCGCGTGCCGGTGATGATCGACAGCTCCAAGTGGGAGGTGATCGAGGCCGGCCTGAAGTGCGTCCAGGGCAAGGCGATCGTCAACTCGATCAGCCTGAAGGAAGGCGAGGAGAAGTTCCTCGAACAGGCCAAGCTGTGCCTGCGCTACGGCGCGGCCGTGGTGGTCATGGCCTTCGACGAGGTTGGCCAGGCCGACACCGAAAAGCGCAAGGTCGAGATCTGCGAGCGGGCCTACAACACCCTCGTGGACAAGGTGGGATTCCCGCCCGAGGACATCATCTTCGACCCCAACATCTTCGCCGTGGCGACGGGGATCGAGGAGCACGACAACTACGCCGTCGACTTCATCGAGGCCACGCGCCGCATCAAGCAGATGCTGCCCTACGCGCGGGTGTCGGGCGGGGTGTCGAACGTCTCGTTCAGCTTCCGCGGCAACGAGCCGGTGCGCCGAGCGATCCACTCGGTGTTCCTGTACCACGCCATCAACGCCGGCATGGACATGGGCATCGTCAACGCCGGCGACCTGCCGGTCTATGACGACATCGATCCGGCCCTGCGCGAGGCCGTCGAGGACGTGATCCTCAACCGGGCCCAGCGGGACCCCAACCAGACCAACACCGAGCGGCTGGTCGAGATGGCGCCCCGCTACAAGGGCGAGAAGGGCCAGCAGCAGGTCGCCAACCTGGCCTGGCGCGAGGGCACGGTGAACGAGCGCCTGACCCACGCGCTTGTCCATGGCGTCACCGAGTTCATCGAGGCCGACACCGAAGAGGCGCGCCTGGCCGCCGAGCGTCCGCTGCACGTGATCGAAGGCCCGCTGATGGACGGCATGAACGTCGTCGGCGATCTGTTCGGCGCGGGTAAGATGTTCCTGCCCCAGGTCGTGAAGTCGGCGCGCGTCATGAAGCAGGCCGTGGCCTGGCTGATGCCGTTCATGGAGGCCGAGAAGGAAGGCCAGGTCCGTCAGGCCGCCGGCAAGGTGCTGATGGCGACCGTGAAGGGCGACGTCCACGACATCGGCAAGAACATCGTCGGCGTCGTGCTGCAGTGTAACAACTACGAGGTCATCGATCTGGGCGTCATGGTGCCCGCCGACCGGATCCTCGACGAGGCCAAGAAGCACAAGGTCGACATGATCGGCCTGTCGGGCCTGATCACCCCATCGCTGGACGAGATGGTGTTCGTGGCCGCCGAGATGGAGCGCCAGGGCTTCGACATCCCGCTGCTGATCGGCGGCGCCACCACCAGCCGCACCCACACGGCGGTCAAGATCGAGCCGGCCTATCGCCGGGGCCCCACGACCTATGTCGTCGACGCCAGCCGCGCGGTCGGCGTGGTCTCGGGCCTGCTGTCGGAAGGCGAGCGCGACCGGATCATCGCCGAGACACGCGCAGAGTACGTCAAGGTTCGCGAACAGTACGCGCGCGGCCAGAGCAACAAAGCCCGCGCGTCCATCGCCGAGGCTCGCAAGCGCGCCTTCGCCATCGACTGGAAGGGCTACACGCCGCCCAAGCCGGCCTTCATCGGCACGCGGACGTTTGAGCCGTCGCTGGCCGAGCTGGTCCCGTTCATCGACTGGTCGCCATTCTTCGCCAGCTGGGAGCTGATCGGCCGCTTCCCGCAGATCCTGGAGGACGACGTGGTCGGCCAGGCCGCCACCGACCTCTATCGCGACGCCCGAGCCATGCTGGACAAGGTGGTCGCCGAGAAGTGGTTCGGGGCCAGGGGCGTGATCGGCTTCTGGCCGGCCCAGGCCCAGGGCGACGACATCGTGCTCTATACCGACGAGACTCGCGTGGCCGAGTTCTCGCGCCTGCACACCCTGCGCCAGCAGATGGACAAGGGCGCCGACAAGGGGGGCGAAGCCAAGCAGAACGTGGCGCTCTCGGACTTCGTCGCGCCGATCGGGCAGGGGGCGGACTATGTCGGCGGTTTCGCGGTCACCGCCGGTCATGGCGAGGACGAGATCGTCAAGCGCTTCAAGGACGCCGGCGACGACTACAACGCCATCATGGCCTCGGCCCTGGCTGACCGTCTGGCGGAAGCCTTCGCCGAGTGGCTGCACTACAAGGCCCGCGTCGAGCTGTGGGGTTACGCGCCCGACGAGGCGGCCGACACCGATGTGATGATCGCCGAGAAGTATCAGGGCATCCGCCCCGCGCCCGGCTATCCGGCCCAGCCCGACCACACCGAGAAGGGCACGCTGTTCAAGCTGCTCGACGCCGAGGCGGCCACCGGTCTTCAGTTGACCGAGAGCTACGCCATGACCCCCGGCGCGGCGGTCTCGGGCCTCTATTTCAGCCATCCGCAGGCGCACTATTTCGGCGTCGGCAAGATCGACGCCGACCAGGT
>CAKZJK010000310.1 GCA_936942565.1 uncultured Caulobacter sp.
GCCGCCCCACCCGCTCTCGCGGATGGCCTTATGGTGCGCGAGGCTCTCGTGCGGCCCCTCGGTGGTCGCCAGGGTCTCGATGTTGAAGCGGTCGAACAGGGCGCGCGGGCGATAGGCGTCGGTCGCCAGGGCCTCGGTGATGCGATCGTAATAGGCGTCCGAGTTCGAGGCTTCGAGGAACTCGGTGAAGCCGAAGACCTTGCTGAACACGTGGTTCAGCCACACCCACGAGGGCGTTCCGCGGAACAGGTGGAAGTTGCTGGCGAACACCCGCCAGGCCTCGCGCGGATCGGTGTCGGGAACGCCCGCCTTGGAGCGAACCTTCAGCGCGTCCAGCTTGACGCCCTGGCTGTAGAGCATCCGAAAAAGATAGTGGTCCGGCGCCAGCAGCAGGTCGGTGGCGTCCTGGAACGGGGCGTTGGTCGCGAACCAGCTGGGGTCGGTATGGCCGTGCGGACTGATGATCGGCAGGTCCTTGACCAGGCCGTACAGGCCACGCGCGTAGGACCGGGTGGTCGGGTCGGCCGGAAACAACCGATCATCATGGAAATTCAGAGGCCTGGGCATGGCTTTACGTCTGCTCCCTGTGTGACCGGCGACTTCGCGATGAGCCGCTTAGGCCCGCTTGGTAACCGGTGTCATGTTCCTATGCAAGCCGCGGGCGGCGCCAAGCGCTCACGCCGGAGCCGGGCCGGAGGACTCGCGCACCACCAAGCTTGGTTCGGTCGTGGTGAGGTCGCGCGGCTCGGGGCGCTCGACGCCCAACAACTTCTCGGCGGCCATCCGGCCGATCTCCCGCGTTGGCGTGCGCACCGTGGTCAAGGGCGGCCACACGGCCTGGGCGATCTGGAAGTCGTCGAAGCCCACGACGGTCACATCTCGCGGGACCGACAGCCCGGCCTTGCGCGCCGACTGCAGGACGCCCGCGGCCATTTCGTCATTGCCGCAGAAGATCGCGGTCGGACGCGGCTCGCGCGCCAAAAGCGCGTCGCCGCAGGCCATGCCGGACTCGAAGGTATAGCCGCCCTGGACGATATCCTCGTCCGAGAGCTTCAGCCCGGCCTCGGCCAGGGCGTCCTCGAAGCCCCCTCGCCGCTCGTGCGACGAGCGGAAGGTGGCTGGACCGGAAATGAACGCGATCCTCCTGTGCCCCAGGGACAGGATGTGTCGCGCGGCCTGAGCGCCGCCCAGGCGGTCGTGACCGACGATCATGTGCTCGGGCTTGTCCAGCTCGACCGAGGCGATGCGGATGTACGAGCAGCCGATCTCGTTGAGCAGCTTGGCCACGCGGTCGTCCTCGGACACCGAAGGCGGCAGAACCACGCCAAACAGCTTTTGACGCTCCACGAAGGCGCGGATATCGGCCAGGAAGGTCGGGCTGGAACGATCGCAGGGGTGAACCACCAACTCGAAGCCGGAGCCCCGAAGGCCGTCCAGAAGGCCCAGTTGCATGTTCACGACGTACTGCGGATTGGGGTTGTCGTAGATCATGCCGATCAGGAACGACCGACGAAACGCCAAGCCTCGGGCCTGCGGATCGGGCGCGTAGCCCCACTCGGCGATCACGGCCTCGATCCGCTCGCGCGTCTCGTCGCGCACGAAGGGAGACTGGTTGATGACTCGCGAGACCGTCTTCTTCGAAACCCCGGCCAGACGCGCGATATCATTGATCGTCGCTCGGCGGCGTCCGCCCTCGATACCAGTCTCGGTCTCGTCCGGGATCGAGGAAGGCGTATTCGAAGGGGTCACGGCGTTTCCAACGGCTTTGTTCGTTTTCTTTTGTCATACTCTAGGGAAGCAGGGATCGCCACCTACGACGAAACGTCTGCTTGCCGTCGATCTGACACCGGTTACCATGTCACTGATCTTTTCTTTTGGCGATCCCAGCCACCACCGCGACACTTCACGATGACCGACACGCTCCTGCCGCAGCGCGAATCGATCCACCCGGTCGACCCCCGCGATCACGTCGCCACGGCCCTGCGCGATATAGCGCGTGGCGAGGCGTTGGACTTGCACGGTCGGACGATCATCGCGCGAACCGACATCCCGAAGGGCCACAAGATCGCCATCAGCGACGCCGCGACGGGCGACGACGTGCTCAAGTACGGCTGGCCAATCGGACGCGCGTTGGCGGACATCGCGATCGGCGACCATGTCCACGTTCACAACGTCACCACGCGCCTGGAAGGCGTCGAGGACTTCGCCTGGACGCCCTCCCGGCCGGAGCCTCGACCAGAATCCGCGCCGCGAACCTTCCTAGGCTATCGGCGCCAGAACGGCCGGGCCGGGACGCGCAACGAGATCTGGGTGCTATGCACGGTCGGCTGCGTGGCCAACACCGCCCGCCGTATCGCCGAGAAGGCCAACCAGCGCTTCGCTGGCCGCGTCGATGGCGTCTTCGCCTTTCCCCATCCGTTCGGCTGCTCTCAACTGGGCGACGACCTGACCCACACCCGCAAGCTGATCGCGGCCCTGGCCAGCCACCCCAACGCCGGCGGCGTCCTACTGCTGGGCCTGGGTTGCGAGAACAACCAGCTGAAAGCTCTGCTGGAGAGCGCGCCGGAGATCGATCGCGATCGCCTGCGCAGCTTCACCACCCAGATGGTCGAGGACGAGCTGGAAGACGGTCTCGCCGCCGTCGAGGCGCTGGTCGAGATCGCCGAGCGCGACCA
>CAKZJK010000311.1 GCA_936942565.1 uncultured Caulobacter sp.
AGGCCGAACGCGCCGCCGATGGCGAGCGGCAAGGCGACCATGATGGTGATCGGGTGGGCGAAGCTGCGGAACAGCAGCACCAGCACGACGTACATCAGAAGGATGCCGGTGATCAGCGCGCCGAGGAAGCCGCTGACCATCTCGGCGATGAACTCGGCGTCGCCGGCGGCCACTTCCTTGACGCCGGTCGGCAGGTTCTTGACCGACGGCAGGGCGTGGACCCGCGTCTGGGCCTCGCCGACGACGATGCCGTCCAGCTCGGCGGTGATCGTCGCCACCCGCGAGCGGTCGCGACGGTCGATCTGCGAGGGACCGGCGCCGAAGCGCACGTCCGCCACCGCGTTCAGCGGCACCGCCCCGTTGGCCGACGGCACCTGCAGGGTCTGCAGCACCGCGATGTCCTCGCGCGCGTTCTGGTCGAGGCGCAGGCGGATCGGCACCTGGCGGTCGCCCAGATTGTACTTGGGCAGGTTCTGGTCGACGTCGCCGATCGTGGCCACGCGCACGGCCTGCGAGATCGCGCCGGCCGAGACCCCCGCGCGGGCGGCCTGGTCGGGACGCGGCGTCACGACGATCTCGGGACGGGCGATCGCGGCGGTGTTCACGACGTGCGCAAGGCCAGGCACCGAGCGCATCTCGGCCTCGACCTTGCGGGCGGCGGCTTCCAGGGCCGGGCCGTTGTCGCTGACCAGGCTCAGCGTATAGCTGCCGCCGTTCGACGGGCCGCCGCCGTTGTTGCTGCCCGCGCCGATCCGCGCGCCCGGGATGGCGGCGAACTGGTCGACCATCTGGCGGCTGAACGCCTGCTGGCTGATCCGCTGACCCTTGTCGGTCAGGTCGGCGGTCACCTGGCCCTTGTTGACCGCGTTGTTGCGGCCGACCGAGGCGTAGACGCTGACCACTTCGTCGCGGGCCCGCAGTTCTCGCGTCACGCGCTGCACGACCGCGTCCGTCTCGTCCAGGGTCGCGCCCGGCGGCAACTCGATCGAGAACTCCGCCCGGCCGCGGTCGGCCTGGGGCTGGAACTCGAACGGCAGCCGCGTGGCCAGGAAGATCGAGAACATGAACATCGGAATGCCCATCAGCAGGACCTTCCAGCGGTTGTTCAGGCCCCAGTTCAGGCTCTTCAGATACGGACCCATCCAGGCCGGGTCCTTGTCCTCGTGCTTGACGTCGGCCTTCAGCATGTAGGCGCCCATCAGCGGCGTCAGCAGGCGGGCCACGACCAGCGAGAACAGCACCGAGATACAGGCGGCCAGGGCGAAGGCCTTGAAGAACTGGCCGATGATGCCGGGCATGAAGCCCACCGGCGCGAACACCGCCACGATGGTGAAGGTGGTGGCCACGACGGCCAGGCCGATCTCGTCGGCCGCCTCCATGGCCGCCGCGTAGGGGCTTTTGCCGCCGCGCATGTGGCGGACGATGTTCTCGATCTCGACGATGGCGTCGTCCACGAGGATGCCGACGGTCAGCGACAGGGCCAGCAGGGTGACGCCGTTCAGCGACTGGCCCATCGGCGCCAGCACCGCGAAGGTGGGCAGCAGCGAGGTCGGGATGGCCACGGCCGCCAGCAGGGTGGCGCGCCAGTCGCGCAGGAACAGCAGCACCACCAGGACGGCCAGGATCGCGCCGATGATCAGCGCTTCCATCGAGGCCAGATAGCTCTCCTCGATGTACTTCACGTTCGAGGTGATTTCCTCGATCTGGACCTCGGGGTGCTCCTTGTCGAGCTTCTCGACCGCCTTGCGGACCTTCTCGGCGGTCTGGACTTCCGAGGCGCCGCGCGAGCGGATCATCGAGAAGGTCACGACCTCCTGGCCGTCGAAGCGGGCGCGCGAGCGCGGCTCGGCCCAGTGATCGGTCACCTGTCCCAGGTCGGCCAGACGCACGGCCCCGCCGCCGGACAGCGGCACGCGGGTCTCGCGCAGCTGCTCGACCGAGCCGGCCGCCCCCAGGGTGCGGATGGCCCGCTCGGCGCCCGAGATGGTCACCCGGCCGCCGGGCAGGTCGGCGTTCGACGAGACCAGCGCCTGGCTGACGGCGGCGGCGGTGACGCCCCGCGCGGCCAGGCGGTCCGGATCCAGCGCGACCTCGATCTCGCGGTTGACGCCGCCGCGGCGGTTGACCTCGCCGACGCCGCGAATGGCCAGCAGGGCGCGGCTGACGTCGTTGTCGACGAACCAGCTGCGCTGCTCGGGCGTCAGTGTCGGCGCCTTGACGACATAGGTGATCAGGTCGTCGCCGGAGATGTCGACCCGGGTGACGGTCGGCTCCTGCATGTCCTGGGGCAGCTCGCCGCGCAGGTTGGACATGGCGTTGCGGACGTCGTTGGTGACGCGCTCGTGGTCCACGCCCAGCTCGAACTCGATCACCGTGGTCGAGGCGCCGTCCACGATCGTGGAGTTGATGTGGCGCACCTGGCCCAGGCCCGCGATCGAGTCCTCGACCAATCGCGTGACCTGGGTCTCGAGCTCGCTCGGCGCGGAACCCGGACGCACGGCCGTGACGACGACGATCGGCAGGTCGACGTCGGGATTGTTGTTGATCCGCATGCTGCGGAAGCCCGCCAGACCGGCGATGGTCAGCAGCAGGAACAGCAGGATGACGGGGATCGGGTTCTTGATCGACCAGGACGAGATGTTGCGCATCGGAGCGTCCTTAGCGAGCGGGGTTGGGCGCGGCGGTCGCGCTGACGCGCACCACGTCGCCCTCGCCCAGGAAGCCGGCGCCCTCGACCACCACTCGCTCGCCGGCCGTCAGGCCGGTGGCGGCGACGCGGTCGCCGGTGGTGGTCAGGATCTGGATCCGGCGGAAGTGAACCTTCCTGGCCGCGTCGACCACGAACACGCCCGGACGGTTCTCGCGGTACAGCACCGCGGCGCTGGGCACGACGAGCGCGGGCTGATCGCCGGCGTCGATGCGGACGCGGGCGAACATGCCGGGACGGAAGCCGCCCATCGACGACAGCGCCACGCGCGCCACGCCCAGCCGGCTGGTGGCGTTGACCTCGGACGTCACGATGCGGACGCGGCCGCTCGTCTCGCCGACCTTGTCCGAATAGATGCTGGCCGGCATCCCCGCCTTCACGGTGGCGAGTTCGGTCTCGGGGATCTCGGCGTCGACCTCCAGCCGGCTGTCACGGACGATGCGGAACAGCTCCGACCCGGAGGTGACGATCTGGCCCTTGGTGACGCTTCGACGGCTGATCAGCCCGCCGACCGGCGCGCGGATCGAGGTCTGGGCCAGGCGCGCGGCGGTCTCGCCACGAGCGGCCTCGGCGGCGGCCAGATTGGCGCTCGCGGTGCCTTGCTTGGCCGTGGCGGTGTCCAGCGAGGCTTGGCTGAGATAGCCCTTGGCCTGCAGCTCGCGGGCGCGGCCCAGGGCGGCTTGCGCCTCGGCCAAGGTGGCGCGGGCGCTGGCGACGGCGGCTTCCTGCTGGCGCAGCTGAGCGCTGATCAGGGCGTCGTTCAGCTTGACCAGCACCTGGCCAGCCTGGACGACCTGGCCTTCCTCGGCGTTGACCGCGACGGCCGTGAGGCCGCCGGTCTCGGCGCCGACCGGCACCTCTTCCCACGGCGAGACGGTGCCGGTGGCGTTGATCTGGCGGGCGATCGGCTGGCTGGCGACCGTGGCCACGCTGACCGTGGCCGCCGGGGCGGGCCCCTTGGCTTTCTTCGGCTTCTTGTCGCCGCATCCGGAAAGGGCGATCGCGCTCACCCCCAGGACCAAGACCAGCGCGCTCATGGTCGGGCGGCGCCCATTGATCCGGTAAAGCACGTTCATCCCCAGCGACTGTTGTAATCCGTCGGCCTTCTAGCCGACAAAACCCCGGTCGCTGAGTTAATTTGCCGTAAGACGATAAGAAGGTTCAAACACTTGCTGGAGCGGCGCTTTGCGCGGCCCGGGCGCGGGCGAAGGCGGGGCGCTCGCTCATGCGCTCCCAATAGCCGGCGATCGACCCGGGGAACTCCCCGTCCAGGCGCAGCGCCTGGGCCAGCAGCAGGGCGTAGGCCACCGAGATGTCCGCGCCGGTGAAGCGGTCGGCGGCGACGAAGGCGGACCTGTCGAGGATCGCCTCCAGCCCCTTCAGCCGAGCCAGGAACCAGCGGGCGTAGTCCTCGGCCACCTGGGGCAGGCGGCGCTCCTCGGGTTCGAGCCGCGCGTAGCGCAGCACCAGGGTCTGGGGAAAGGTCAGGGTGGCCTCGCCATAAACCAGGCCGTTCAGATAGGCGCCGTAGCCCGGCTCCTCCGGACGCACCGACAGACGCCCATCGCCGTGGCGCATGGAGAGGTACTCGATCATCGCCGCGGACTCGGTCATCCGCGTGTCGCCGTCGACCAGCAGCGGGATGGTGCCCAGCGGGTTCTCGTCCAGATAGTCGCGCGCGTGGAAGCGCGGCGGGAAGGGCAGGAGTTTGAGATCGTAGGGAACCCCCAGCTCCTCCAGCGCCCACAGCGGACGGAACGAGCGCGCGTCACGGCAGTGGTAGAGGGTGATCATTGGGGGACCTAAGGCTGCTTGGGGAACAAGCTAGCTCGTCATCCCGGCCGTAGCGAAGAGCCGGGACCCAGGACCACCGCGATGCGCCGGCCCCTGGGTCCCGGATAGCCTCTGCGAGGCTTCCGGGATGACGAGGTTTGATGCTGGATCTACAGCCGCTCGACGATCGTGACGTTCGCCAGGCCGCCGCCCTCGCACATGGTCTGCAGGCCATAGCGCGCGCCGCGATCCTTCAGGGCGTGGACCAGGGTGGTCATCAGCTTGGCGCCCGACCCGCCGAGCGGATGGCCCAGAGCGATGGCGCCGCCGTTGACGTTGAGCTTTCCCGGATCGCCGCCGGTGACCTTCAGCCAGGCGGTCGGCACCGAGGCGAAGGCCTCGTTGACCTCGTAGAGGTCGATGTCGCCGATCTTCATGCCGGCCCGCTCCAGCGCCTTGAGAGTGGCGGGGATCGGGGCCTCCAGCATGATCACCGGGTCGTGGCCGATCACGGTCATGTGGTGGATGCGAGCCAGCGGCTCGACGCCCAAGGCCTTAAGCCCGCGCTCGTTGACGATCATCACCCCGGCCGCGCCGTCGCAAATCTGGCTGGAGGTGGCGGCGGTGATGCGGCCGTCCTCGGCCAGGAGCTTCACCGAGCCGATCGACTCCATCGAGGCGTCCCAGCGGATGCCCTCGTCGACCTCGTGGCGCTCGGTCTTGCCGTCTTCCAGCTTGACGTCGATCGGCACGATCTCGGCGGCGAACTTGCCGCCCTTGGTCGCGGCCATGGCGCGCTTGTGGCTTTCGAGCGCGAAGGCGTCGAGGTCGGCCCGCGAGAGGTCGTACTTCTTGGCCATCATCTCGGCGCCCATGAACTGGCTGAACTGGATACCGGGATATTTGTCCTCGATGCGCGGGCTCTTGTAGGTGCCAAAGCCGTTCTTGTAGGGCAGCTGCGAGGACAGGCCCATCGGCACGCGGCTCATGCTCTCGACGCCGGCGGCGATGACGATGTCCATGGCGCCCGACATCACGGTGGCGGCGGCGAAGTGGATGGCCTGCTGCGACGAGCCGCACTGCCGGTCGATCGAGGTGCCCGGCACGCTCTCCGGCAGCTTCGATGCCATCACCGCGTTGCGTGCGATGTTGTTGGACTGCTCGCCGGTCTGCATCACGCAGCCCATGATCACGTCCTCGACCTGGTCCGGCGCGGCGCCGGACCGATCGACCAGCGCGTCCAACACCTTCGCGGCGAGGTCGGCCGGATGCCAGCCGGCCAGACGGCCTCCCTTGCGACCGCCGGCCGTGCGTGCGGCAGCGACGATGTAGGCTTCCGCCATGACGTATCCTCCCTAGACTTGGTGTTCGTGATTTCAGGCGATTTAAATGCCCGAGCGCGCCTTAGTCAATCGATCAATTAACTCTTGAGATCAACTCTGGCTTCGGCTTATCTCACCCGATCAATCGCGAGATGCAGTGTGGGACCTCAG
>CAKZJK010000312.1 GCA_936942565.1 uncultured Caulobacter sp.
CCTGCAGGGCAAATCCACCCAGGCCGAGTTCTGCCATACGCTGAATGCGCTGATCGATGCGGGACGCCAGGTCGTCATCGCCGCCGACCGCCCGCCGTCCGACCTCGAAAGCCTCGACGACCGCGTCCGCTCGCGGCTGGCCGGCGGTCTCGTCGTCGAGATGGCTGCGCTCGGCGAGGATCTGCGCCTCGGCATTCTCAAGTCGCGCGTCGCGGCGGCCCGCGCGCATCATGCGAGCTTCGACGTGCCGGAGCCGGTACTCGATTATCTCGCCCGCTCCATCACCCATAATGGCCGCGACCTCGAAGGCGCGATCAACCGCCTGCTGGCGCATTCCAAGCTCAACAACCAGCCGGTCACGCTCGACATGGCCGAGCGCGAGGTGCGCGACCTTGTCCGGCCGCAGGAGCCGAAGCGGATCAAGATCGAGGACATCCAACGCGTGGTGGCGCGGCAATACAATGTCAGCCGCTCCGACCTGCTGTCGTCGCGCCGCACCGCCAACGTCGTCCGCCCGCGCCAGGTCGCGATGTACCTGGCCAAGACCTTGACCCTGCGTTCCCTGCCCGAGATCGGCCGCCGCTTCGGCGGGCGCGACCACACCACCGTGCTGCACGCCGTGCGCAAGATCGAAGCGCTGGTCGGCAAGGACATTGCGCTGAACGACGAGGTCGAGTCGCTCAAGCGCCAGCTGCAGGATTGAACGGGTAGCACGGCCCCCGGGGAGCGGACAGAAGGTCCGCCCCCAGCCGCGCCTGTTCCGCCGCTCGGACGCTGCCCTCGGAGCGCGCCGCCGGATCGCGGAAACGCCTGCGGAAACATGGGAAATCGCCCCGGCATCCCTTGCACTCGGGCCCCATCCGCGCCACTTTACGCCTCCCCCTCACGCTCCTGGACGCTGGCAAAGCGCCGTTCGGGCGCGAGGTGCCATCGGCCGCGGCGCTGCTCAGCCCGCCGGCATTCCAGGACGAGCTCAGTTGGGAACGGGCGGATAGTGCAATGAAGGTGACCGTCGAACGCGCGCAGCTCCTGAAGTCGCTGGGCCACGTCCATCGCGTGGTCGAGCGGCGCAACACCATCCCGATCCTGTCGAACATCCTGTTGTCGGCCGAACGCGACCAACTGTCGTTCTCGGCCACCGATCTGGACATGGAGATCATCGACGAGGGCCTGGCCCAGATCGACATCCCCGGCCAGATCACGGCCCCGGCGCATACGCTCTATGAGATCGTCCGGAAACTGCCGGATGGCGCCGATGTTTCGCTGAGCTTCAGCGGCGATGATCCTCGCCTGGTGATCCAGGCCGGCCGCTCGCGCTTCAACCTGCCGGTGCTGCCGGCCGGCGACTTCCCGGTGATGAGCAGCGATGGCCTGTCGGGCCGGATCGCGGTGGACACCAACGAGCTGATCCGCCTGATAGACAAGACGCGCTTCGCGATCTCGACCGAAGAGACCCGTTACTATCTGAACGGTCTCTACCTCCACACCGTCAATGACGGCGGCGAGACCAAGCTGCGCGCCGTGGCTACCGACGGTCACCGCCTGGCCCTGGCCGAGATGCCCGCCCCGGAGGGCGCGGTTGGCCTGCCGGGCGTGATCGTGCCGCGCAAGACCATCGCCGAGGCTCGCCGCCTGATGGAATCGGCCGGCGAGACGGTCGACTTGCAGGTTTCGCCCCAGAAGGTCCGCTTCGAGTTCGGCGCGGCCGCCCTGACCTCCAAGGTCATCGACGGCGCTTTCCCGGACTACATGCGCGTTATCCCGCGCGACAACGCCAAGATCCTGACGCTGGACAACGACCTGTTCGCCAAGGCCGTCGACCGGGTGGCCACGATCTCGGCCGAGAAGAGCCGTTCGGTGAAGCTGGCGGTCGAGCCAGGCCGCATCACCCTGACGGTCCGCAACATGGAAGCGGGCCAGGCCGGTCGATTACGACGGCGAAGCCTTCGAGATTGGCTTCAACGCCCGTTACCTGCTGGATGTCTGCGGCCAGATCGCGGGTCCGCGGGCCGAGTTCCGCTTCGCTGATCCGGCCAGCCCGACCCTGGTGGTCGATCCGGTCGATCCGGGCGTGAAGTATGTTCTGATGCCGCTGCGGGTCTGATCCGCGACGCTTTCTGGTTTCAATGAACGGGCGCTTCTGGCGCCCGTTCTGCTGTTGGGGTCTCGCATGAAGAAGCTGTTCGCCGCCTCCGCCGCCGTCCTGGCGCTCGTCGCCGCCGCGCCGGCCTTTTCGCAGGCCGTGGAGCGCCGCGAGATCGGCAACCAGATCCTCGAGAACGTGCCGGTCGCGCCCGCTTCGATTCGCGAGGGCCTGGCGCGCTACCAGAACGCCCGATCGGCTTCGTTCGGCGACTGGCTGGCCGGCGGCGGCATGCTCATCACCACCCGGTTCGGCAACACCAACCAGCTGCACGTGGTCGGCGCGCCCGGCGCCGATCGTAGCCAGATCACCTTCTACGACGAGCCGGTATCTTCTCCTCACGTTCTGCCGAACGGGGGCGTGCTGTTCTCCAAGGACACGGGCGGGGATGAGTGGTTCCAGCTCTTCCTGCGCGACGCCGACGGCAAGACCGTCCAGCTGACCGAGCCTGGCACGCGCAACGGGTCTGCGGCTTGGTCCAAGGATGGTTCGACGGTGGTCTGGTCGCGAGCGGTCAAGGGCTCGGCCAACTACGACGTGCTGATGCGCGACACTTCCGGCGCCACCAAGGTGATCTTCAAGGGCGAAGGCCAGGTTTCGCCGCTCGCGGTGTCGCCCGACGGGAAAACCGTGCTGCTGGGCCGTTACTATTCGATCTCGGAGTCCAAGCGTTGGCTGCTGGACGTCGCCACCGGCAAGCTGACCGAGCTTAACCCGCCCAAGAAGGGCGCGGCGAAGATCGCCTATGAGGGCGGCGCCTTCACGCCGGACGGCAAGTCCATCCTGCTACTGTCGGACGAAGGCTCGGATTTCCTGCGACTGGTCCAGATCGATCTGGCGAGCGGCGCAAAGGTCAACGTTTCGGGCGAGCGGCCCTGGGATGTCGAGGAATTCGCTCTCTCGGACGATGGACGGGTCCTCGCCTATGTCGTCAATGAGGACGGCTATTCGAAGCTTGTGGTTCAGGATTTCCGCACCCGCCGCGCCTTGCCACAGCCAGACTTGCCGGCCGGCGTCGTCAGCGGGGTCGCCTTCTCGTCGGACGGCGGAAAGCTGGGTTTTACTCTAGCGACGCCAACCTCCGTGAGCGACGCCTGGAGCTGGGGCGTGAACGACGGCAAGCTTGAACGGTGGACGGCCTCGGAGCTTGGCGGTCTGGATCCCAAGGCGCTCGCGGCGCCGACCCTGATCCGCTACCCCTCGTTCGACAAGCGCTCGATCCCGGCCTTCGTCTACAAGCCCAAGCTGGCGGCGGGCCGGAAGGCTCCGGTGATCATCGACATCCACGGCGGGCCGGAAGGCCAGTCTCTGCCCATCTTCAACCCCTTCCATCAGCACAGCGTCGCCGAGCTGGGCGCGGCGGTGATCGTCACCAACGTCCGGGGATCCACCGGCTATGGCCGGACGTTCCACACCCTCGACAACGCTGAAAAGCGCGAAGACTCGGTGAAGGACATCGGCGCTCTGCTGGACTGGATCAAAACCCAACCCGACCTCGATCCGAGCCGCGTCGTCGTCTATGGCCAGTCGTACGGCGGCTACATGTCCCTGGCCGTCATGACCCACTATTCCGACCGTTTGGCAGGCGGGGTCGAGCGCTACGGCATCAGCAATTTCGTCTCGTTCCTCCAGAACACCGAGGCCTACCGCCGCGACCTGCGCCGCGCCGAGTACGGTGATGAGCGCGACCCCAAGATGCTGAAGGCTTTCGAGACGATCTCGCCGCTGAACAATGTCGGCAAGATCAGCAAGCCGATGCTGGTCATGCAGGGGTGGAACGATCCGCGCGTCCCGAAGTCCGAGTCCGACCAAGTCGTCGCCAAGCTGCGCGAGAAGGGCGTCGAGACCTGGTACGTGCAGTTCAAGGACGAAGGCCACGGCTTCCTGAAGAAGGCCAACAACGACCGCCGCCGCGAGGTGGAGACCCAGTTCCTGCGCAAGGTTCTCGGCCTGAGCGACTAGCTCGCCCGGTTGCGGTCCTGTGGTCGTCATGCCAGTGTCCGTTTCCTAAGAAAACGGGAGGTGGCCATGGCCAAGGTGAACTACGTGACGGTCGGCTCGAACGATCTGGAGAAGGCCAAGGCCTTCTACGACGCCCTGCTCGGCTCGATCGGCTTCAAGCCCCTATTCGACCACCCCTCGGGCGGCCGTCTCTATCGCGGCGACGGCTGCATGTTCGGCGTACTGGGTCCGTATGACGGCAACGCGGCCTGCGTGGGCAATGGCATGATGGGCGGTTTCGCCTTCGATACGGTCGAGGAAGTGGACGCCTTCCACGCCAAGGCGCTTGAGCTTGGCGGGCGGGACGAGGGCGCGCCGGGCGCGCGCATGCCCAAGGCCTATTTCGCCTATTTCCGCGATCTCGATGGCAACAAGCTCTGCGGCTACAAGCTGGGCTGATCCGCGCCGCGGCCCGCTCGGCTCTGTCGGGGAGCGCGCGGGCCGTCACGCCAGTAGCCCCGACCGTCGACACCGCTTAAGAACGCCGCATGGCGTCGGCCGCACTACTTTCCCTGACCCTGACGGATTTCCGCTCCTACGAGCGCGCGCGCCTCGAGACCGGGGGGCGTAGCGTCTATCTGTTCGGCCCGAACGGCGCGGGTAAGACCAATCTGCTCGAAGCGATCAGCCTGCTGACGCCTGGCAAGGGACTGCGGGGCGCCAGCCTCGCCGAAGTGGGGCGGCGGCTGCCGGGCGAGGCGGTCGGCAGAGCCTGGGCCGTTGCCGCGGAGGTCGAATGCGGCGGGGACTCGCCCGTCCGCATTGGTACGGGCGTCGAACAAGGCGGCGCCAGCCGCCGGACGGTTCGCCTCGACGGTGAAACCGTGCCGCCCGGGCGCCTGGCCGATCACGTTCGGCCGATCTGGCTGACGCCGGCCCAGGATCGCCTGTTCCTGGAAGCGGCGTCGGAGCGCCGCCGCTTCTTCGACCGGCTCGTCTTCGCGGGCGAGCCCTCGCACGCCGCGAACGCCAACGCCTATGACAAGGCTCAGCGCGAGCGGATGCGCCTCCTGACCGAGGCGGCTGACGGGGGCGTGGCGCCGGACGCGGCATGGCTGGATGCGCTCGAAGCCCGGCTGGCCGAGAGCGGCGCGCTCTTGGCCCAGGCCCGGGCTCGGACGCTCGGGGCGCTGCAGGCCGAGATCGATGGTCGAGGCGACCGACCGTTTCCTCAGGCGCGCCTGACCCTGACGGGAGAGTGGGAAAAGCTGGCGCTCGATGGTGTTCCATTCGCCCAGATCGAAGAAAAATTGGCCGCGGCGCTTTCCGCCGCCCGGACGCGTGACGGCGCGGCCGGACGCGCCTTGACCGGCCCTCATCGCGGCGATTTGGCCATCTTCCATGTCGAGAAGGACCGCCCCGCGGCCGAATGCTCGACCGGAGAGCAGAAAGCCCTGATTTTGAACCTCGTTTTGGCTCAGGCCGCGCGACTTTCACGTGCGGAATCCGCGCCGAATCCTGTAATATTGCTCGACGAAGTCGCCGCGCATCTCGATCTTGCCAGACGAGCCGCTTTGGCCGACGAACTCACGGCGCTCAAGCTCCAGGCCTTTCTCACCGGCACGGACGAGTCGCTGTTCGACCATCTCAAGGGTCGGGCGCTAGGCGTTCGCGTGTGCGACGCCGGCCTGGCTACTCTGGAAGACGAATGACCGAGAACACCGAAGACCAAGTTCCCGAAGTGTCGGCCCCGGAAATGACGACCGAGGAAGCCGCCGCCCAGTACGGCGCCGACTCCATCAAGGTGCTGAAGGGCTTGGACGCCGTTCGCAAGCGCCCCGGCATGTACATCGGCGACACAGACGACGGCTCGGGCCTGCACCACATGGTCTACGAGGTGGTC
>CAKZJK010000313.1 GCA_936942565.1 uncultured Caulobacter sp.
GGATCCCGCCATTAGCCGCTTCATGCTCGATGGCGTCGTGTTGAACACGGCCTATATCTGGCGCTTCGATGGAGGCGCCGACGGATTCACGTCCGTGGGCTCCAAGATCTCCTCGGATCCCAACGGCGGCCTTCGGGTCGAGCAGCAGGGCGCCGACGCGGTCCTGAGATCGCCGCAGAATCTGTCTATCGACGGCCGCCGCTACAACGCCGTGCTCGTGCGTCTCACGCGGGAAAGGGCGAGCGCCAAGTGGGATGGGGCGTTATTCTACACAACAGCCGCCCACGGCGAAGCCGCCGAGTTCCACAACAAGCCCGCGCGCGGCGCCAATCCCGTCGTGGGGGAGACCACGATCATGGTCTACAACATGGCCGCGCCAAAGAAGGGCGGGGACGATTGGACGGCCTCCATCATCTCCGGCTTGCGCCTGGACCTCGATGACGTGGCGGACGGCGCTTTCCTGATCCGCCAGATCGCCGTGGTTTCACTGCCCGCGCCGCCGCCGGCGCCCACGGCGTTGCGACCGACGCAATAATGACGACCGCTCCGCTCCAGGCCGGCCCCCGCGTCGCCGCGATATTGCCATGCTACCGCTCCGGCGCGCACGTGCTGGGCGTGATCGCCGCCATTGGCCCCGAAGTCGCGTTCATCGTCTGTGTCGACGACGCCTGTCCCGACAAGGTCGGCGACCTGATCGAGGCCGGAACCCAGGACCCGCGCGTGGTGGTCCTGCGCCATGCCGTCAATCAGGGCGTGGGCGGCGCGGTGTGCACGGGCTATGCCCACGCCCTCGCCCTGGGCGCCGACATCCTCGTCAAGATCGACAGCGACGGCCAGATGGATCCCGCCGAGATCCCCGGGCTGATCAATCCCATCACGCGAGGCGACGCCGACTACACGAAGGGCAATCGCTTCTACAATATCGAGGATCTGCAGGGCATGCCGATGGTCCGTCTGATCGGCAACGCGGGCTTATCGTTCCTAACCAAGTTGTCGTCTGGCTACTGGAGCGTTTTCGATCCCACCAACGGCTACACGGCCGTGCAGGCGCGCGTGATCGAGCGCGTTCCCCTGGACAAGCTGGCGCGCCGTTATTTTTTCGAATCCGACCTGCTCTTCCGACTGGGCACCTTGCGGGCCCGGGTCGTCGATGTGCCCATGACCGCCATTTACGCCGACGAGCTCAGCCAGATGCAGGTGGGAAAGATCGTTCTGCCGTTCCTGGCGTCGAACATCACCAATTTTCTAAAGCGATTGTTCTACAGCTACGTCCTGCGCAACTTCTCGGTGGCGTCGCTCTACTTCCTGGGCGGTGTTCCCCTGACGTTGTTCGGGGTGATCCGAGGCGTCCAGGCCTGGACGATGAGCGTCGCCGACGGCAAGGCCGCGACCTCGGGTCAGGTCATGCTCGCCGCCCTGCCGATCCTGGTGGGCGTACAGATGATGCTGAGCTTCGTGGCCTATGACGTCGAGAGCGAACCGAGATCGGCGATCTGGCCGCTGCTCTGGCGCCGCCGGCCCGCGGTGGCCGAAGAATGAGCCTGTCACCACAGAACTTCCTTCTCTGCCTTGGCTTCTCGTTCGCCCTCCCGGCGGGCCAGATGCTGTTCAAGTGGGGCGCGGACTACAGCAAGGGCATCGACGGCGGCTTCATCCAGAAGGTCGTCTTCAACTACCCCCTGATGGGGGCGTTCGGCTGGTATGGCCTGACGGCGCTCTTCTGGTTCTACATTCTGACCCGGGTTCCGCTGAGTCTCGCCTATCCGTTCTCGATCCTGGGCGCGGGCCTGGTGCCGATCCTGGCCTGGATCCTGTTTCGCGAGATCATCACACCCCAGGCGTGGCTCGGCTACGCCATCATGCTGGTCGGATTCCTGCTGATCGCGCGAAGCGGTGGATAGGGGGGGCTGGTTTGTTGTACGTATTCGCGTACATTAGGCGCATGCGGACCACATCCTACAGCGACCTTCGCAAGAACCTCTCGGCCATGATCGACGCGGTCACCGCCGATCACGAGCCGATCGTCATCACCCGCGATCGTGGGCGACCGGCGGCCGTGCTGATGTCGGTGGAGGACTTCGCCTCGTACGAGGAGACCCGCTACCTGCTGCGAAGCCCGGCCAACGCCACGCGACTGCGAGATTCGATCGAGGCGCTCGAGAGCGGGCAGGGGGCCGTCCGCGATCTCTCCGAATGAAGCTGATCTTTAGCGAGCAGGCCTGGGAAGACTATCTCCATTGGCAGGCTCACGACCGGAAGCTGCTGGAGCGCCTCAACGGCCTGATCAAGGAGTGCGCCCGTCACCCATTTGAAGGGACCGGCAAGCCCGAACCGCTTCGAGGCGCGCTGTCGGGATGGTGGTCGCGCCGTCTCAACCAGGAGCACCGGCTGGTCTATCGCCCCAGCGACGATGGCCTGCTGATCGCGCAGTGCCGGTATCACTACTAAGGAATAGTGGGCGGACGGGCGCTTAGAGCCAGTCCAACAATCCCTGTTTGGCCATCCACGTCAGCAGCGGCTGGATAAGCGCGCGGCGCTGGACGGGGAACATCATCACGATGTCCCGCGAAGACATTTCGCCGGCCTCCCTCAAGCGGATCATGATCTGGCGCGCTTCATCCAGCGAGCCGCGCCAGTTGGCCGCGAACATGTCCAGCTCGATCGACCCCATGGTGTCGAGAGCCCCTAGGTCCGCGCCGGGGCGAACCCGCAGGCGCGTCTCCGGCGTCAGGATCGAAGTGGCGAAGCCAGCGAAGTCCCGGAACGGTTCGCCCTTAACGGGGTGACGGCCGGGGGGAGGGGCGTCGCTCGTTTCAGCCCGCCGGATGGCGGCCAGTTCCTCGGCCAGCGCCGTGTATTGGGGCGCGACGACGCGCCAGTCGAAGGTGTCACGGATCCGTCGGCGGCCGGCCTCGCCCATGCGCCGGCGCAGCTCCGGATCCTCGGCCAGGCGCGCGATCGCCTCCGCGGCGCGGCCGACATGGACCGCCGTATGCTGGGCGACAATGCCGACATACTGCTGGTAGGACTTCATCCCGAACATGTGCTGGCCCACCAGGTCCTGGACCAGGCCGTTCTCGGGACCGCCCAGGGTGGGGATCAGGAAGCCTTCCTCGCCGTCCCTGACGGTATAGCGATAGCCGTCCCAGTCGCTGACGACGACCGGCAGGCCGCAGGCCATCGCCTCCAGCGGCGTGATGCCGAAGGTCTCCTGGATGTTGTCGACCAGCGACAGGAAGATGTCGCCGGCCGCCCAGAGCGATCCCAGCCGCGCACGGTCGTTGCCGTTGGCGACATGGAACGTCACCGAGGGCGCGTGGGCGGCGGCGGCCTGTCGATAGCGTCGCTCGCCATCGGCCCCGTCCGGGAACCAGCCGACCATCACCAGGTGCATCCGCTTGCCCGTGGCCCGCGCCGCCTCCTCGGCCGCGCGCATCATCGACTGCGGGAAGGCCTTCTCGAAGAAGGACAAGCGACCAACCCAGAGCAGGACGATGTCGTCCTCGCCAACGCCCAGGGCCTCGCGGGCGGCTTTTCGGCCTTCGTTCGTGGCCGCGCTGGCCAGGGCCTCGCCATCGACCCCCAGCGGGATCAACGGCAGTAGCGGCTGGGGGCGTTTCGCGCCGCCAAAGCGCTCGGCCAGATAGTCCGACCACTCGTCAAACATGGCGCGCATGGCGCTTCGCACCGAAGGCGAGGTGCAGATCAGCGCGTCCCAAGGATGGATGGGCGCGACGCCGGCGGCGCCGATCTCCTGGCGGATGGCGGGCGGGGCGATGGTGTGTATCAAGCCCATCAGGCTGTAGGCGCGATCACCGACGGCGCGATGGCGTTGCCAGGCGAGTTCCTCCAGGCGCGCCGATCCGCGCAACAGGGCGCCGGCCTCGGCCGCCACCGCCTGGTCGAATATGACCGACGAGGAAATTCTGGTGGAGCAGGGGGCCGCGCCCACCAGAGCCGCGCGAAGCGCGTCCGAGGAGATCGGCGCGTGCGCGAGGAAGTCCACCTGCTCGAGGCCGCCGTGCCGCGCCAGGGCCTGGAAGAGTTGGAAGTTGGCGACGTCCTTGCCGAAAACGTTCTCGCCGAGACCGACCTGGCCCGCGGGGTGGTAGATGGCGAGACGAGTATTCATCAAGGCGAACCCCCGGGCGGCTTGGATCAAGCCTGTATGCCCCCAAGGCTTTTGCCGGGATAGAGCGTTCCGTATCTCGAAAACGATCGTTTATCGGATGTTTTCGGTGCGACGCGCGATACGTCCCACCAGACGGCTTTTCACCTCCCGAAACACTCTCTTGAAACAAGCTTCCGAATAGGCGACGTCTCTTACGGGTTTTCGGAGACCGTCCATGCTGATCGGTTACGCGCGGGTCTCAAGCCAGCACCAGAACACCGACCTGCAGATTGACGCGCTCAAGAAGGCTGGGTGCGATCGCGTCTTTGTCGAACAGCTGTCCGGAGCCCTCCGGGACCGTCCCCAACTGAAGGCGGCGTTGGACTACGCTCGCGCCGACGCGGGAGACGTTCTGGTCGTTTGGCGCCTGGATCGCCTGGCGCGGTCGTTGCGGCAGCTGATCGACACCGTCGAGGGGCTTGAGCGGCGCGGTGTCGGATTTCGCTCCCTTTCCGAGTCGATCGACACGACCTCCGCCGGCGGCCGTCTGGTTTTCCACGTGTTCGCCGCCATGGCCGAGTTTGAACGGGCCGTGATCCGCGAACGCACCAGGGCCGGGCTGGCGGCCGCTCGGGAAAGAGGGCGGCGCGGGGGGCGGCCTCCGGCCCTGAACCAGAAAGACCTGTTGGCGGCCCGCGCGCTGCTGGCCGATCCGGCGATCAGCGTCGAGGAGGTGGCGCGCCGCCTCGGCGTCGCCACCTCGACGCTCTATCGGCACTTGCCCGGCGGGCGGTCCCTGCTCGGCGAGGAGACTTAAGCGTCAGGAGCGTTTGGCGGCCCAGGGCGGCCTCCATCGCCGGGACTTGTCCTGGACCTGGGCAAGGGACTCCGGCGGTGGCTGGGAGAAATCACGGCGCCACTCGACGTTCTCACGCACGATCCGGCCCGGAACGCCCGCGACGATGGCGTTTGGCGGGGTCTGGCCAGAGACGATCGCGCCGGCGGCGATAACGCCGCCATCACCGATCCGCGCGCCCTTCATGATCATGCAGCGCAGACCCGCCCATACATGGTCGCCGACGACCACCGAGGCCGCGGGATTGAGCCTTTGACCGCTTCCTCGGTCATAGATGGGGTGGATGTCGCTCAGCGAGATATAGACCTGGGACGAGATCATGCAGTCTTCGCCGATGATGATCTCGCCAGGCTCGTGCAGCTGGATCGACCCCTGGACCATGGTCGTGCCGTTGCCGATTCTCAGGCGCGCGCCCGAACACAGAAGGTTCATGAAGCCGTGCAGGTGGCAGGCCTCGCCGATTTCAACGGTGTTGCCAGATCCCCGGATGGTCAGGTTCACGCCTAGGCGGGTCCGGTCTCCCAGGCGCACCACATTGTCTTCGCCGTCGATGGTGATCGAGTGGAGGCTGGGAGACGCATCGGGCACGGTCGCGGGGAAGCCCGCCGGCGCGTAGGGCAGGGCGATGACGTTCGCGCCCACGACGAGCTGGTTGCCGCGTCCCTTGACGATCACCCGCGCCTCGATCCGCGAGTCTGGCCCGACCCGCACCACGTGGGCGTCCCCCTGTGTTTCCACGCCCCAGGGACAAGCGGGCGAGATTGGGTCTCCCAAGAGAAGCTCCGAAAATGGGGGTCTTATTGTCGACGGATCGCGTTCGATCGCCAAGGAAGATTGACGAGAAGGGGCGGAAAGGGAAGGAAGGCCCGATGGATTTCCGCGCCAGGCGGAAGGTGGAGACCGGCTTCTGTGGCGCCTAAGCGGATTCTATTCATCCACCAGAATTTCCCGGGACAGTTTCCGCATATCGCCGAGGCCGCGCGCGCGCGCGGTTACAAGGTGGCGGCCATCGGCGG
>CAKZJK010000314.1 GCA_936942565.1 uncultured Caulobacter sp.
CGGCGCGCGCCAGCATGCCGCCCGACAGATCGACGCCGGTGATCCGCCCCTGGAAGCGGCGCAGATGCGGTCCAGCCAGGCCCGTGCCGCAGCCTAGGTCCAGGACGCGCGCGAACCTTTGGCCGTGCGCGGCTACCCTGTCGGCCAGCAAAGCTGGCGCGTCGTAGCCGAGGTTGTCGACCAACTGCTGGTCGAAGCGGTCCGCGAAGCGATCGAACAAGGCTTCGACATAGTCCGATGGTGCGCGGTCGATGCCGGGCTCGGTGAGCACGCGGCGCTCGTGCGCCTGGATCGGGTCGTCGTCCGCGTGGCGCGCCAGCCAGTCTCCAAGCTCGCGAGCGGCTCGAAGCCGTTTGAACGCGACCAACACCGAAAAGCCTTCGCGCGCCAACGTCGCCGGGTCCTCGGAGAGCGGGCCCGCGATCCGTCCGTAGAGCTCCAACGCCGTTTCCGCGCTCGTGGTCTCGAGGGCGTCGTAGGCGGCCGCTCGGGCCCAGGTCAGGACGGCGCCGTCGCCCAAGTCGCCGCCGACGCTTTCGAACGTCGCCGCGGCTCCGGCGAAATCGCCGGTCATGTACTGGGCCTGAGCCAAGCAGTTCCGCCAGAGCGGCTCCACGTCGGGGGGGGCGGCGGCGCGGGCCAAGGCCGCCACGGCCTCGGGGAAACGCCGCGCGTTCATCAGGGTGACGCCGAGACTGAACAGCACGTGGCCCTCGTCGGAGCCCGCCGCGAGGACGGCCTGGAAGTCGGACACCGCGTCGTCGAAGCGCCCCTCGGCGGCGGCGGCAAACGCCCGATCCAAGGTTTCTTGCGGGTTTTCCAACGGGTGGCTCCGAATCCTGGGTTCCTTATGGGAGCGCCACCATGCCGTCGTCCAGCAGTTCGGCGCGGCCGGCCAGACTCAGCTCGACCAAGGCCGCCATGACCGCCGAGGTGGGCGCGGCGACCGCGCGGATCAAGTCGTTGCGCGAGACGGGCGTCGGCGAGAGGAGCGCGGCCACGCGCTCGCGCAGGGCGTCGGAGTCGATGTCCGCCGGCGGATCGGCGTCATAGGGGCGATCACGCTCCCGCAGCCTGGCCTCGCCCGCCAGCGATCGCAGCACGTCCTCGGCGCCCTCGCACAGGATCGCGCCCTGGCGGATCAGATCGTTGGTTCCCTTCGAGCGCGGATCAAGCGGCGAGCCGGGCACGGCGAAGACGTCGCGGCCCTGCTCGGCGGCGAGGCGCGCGGTGATCAGGGAGCCGGACTTGAGCTCGGCCTCGACAACGACGACGCCTTGCGACAGGCCCGAGATGATGCGGTTGCGACGGGGGAAGTCCTTGGCCTGGGCGCGACGGTCTGGGGCGCTCTCGGAGACGACGCAGCCCTCCGCGGCGAGACGGGCGTGCAGCCTGTCGTGTTCGGGTGGATAGATGTCGCCGACCCCGCCGCCTAGGACAGCCACCGCGCCGGTGGTCAGGGAGCCTTCATGCGCCGCGGCGTCGATGCCCCGGGCCATACCCGACACCACGACATAGCCAGCGGTCCCAAGGTCCGTCGCCAACTGGCGGGCGAAGCGCTGGCCGGCCGCCGAGGCGATGCGGGCCCCGACGACGGCGATCGAGGGCTCCGACAGCAGTTCGGCGCGGCCAAGCGCCCACAGCACGGGCGGGGGCGGGTCCAGCGCGGCCAGGCGCGGCGGGAAGTCGAACTCGCGGCCGCAGATCAGGCGCGCGCCCAGTTTTTCGCCGGCCTCGAGCTCGCGCTCGATCGTCTCGCGCGGCGGCAGGGTCAGGGGGACGGCGCGGCCGCCTTTACGGGAGAGGTCGGGCAGGGCCGACAGCGCTCGCTCGGGCGTGCCGTAGCGGGCGAGCAGGTGCTCGAAAGCGACGGGGCCGACCGTCTCGGTGCGCGCCAGGCGAAGCCAGGCCAGGCGCTGGATGTCCGAGAGCCGGCCGACGGTCACGGCGCCTCGGCGGACGCGGGATCGGCCGGCTTCTTCTTGCCGATCCTCGGCTCCTCGCCCTTGAGCAGGCGCGCGATGTTCTCGCGGTGGCGGATGAAGATCAGGATGGCCATGAAGATCGCCAGACCCAGGATCGGACGCGGTTGGTCGGTGGCGATGGCGAACGGGGCGGCCAGGACGGCGGCGGTCAGGGCGGCCAGCGAGCTGATGCGGAAGATGGCGGCCATGGCCAGCCAGGTGATCGCGGCCAGAGCGCCCACCGGCCAGGCGGCGCTGAGCAGCACCCCATAGAAGGTCGCCACGCCCTTGCCGCCCTTGAACTTCAGCCATACCGGGAACAGGTGGCCCAGGAACGCCGCGCCGCCGGCCAGGGCGATCACCGTCGGGTTGCCGTGGGTCAGGTAGCGGGCCAGCAGCACCGCGACCACGCCCTTGCCGGCGTCGCCCAGCAGGGTGATGCGCCCGAAGGTCCAGCGCTCGAGCGGGTCGCGGTCGACCATCGGATATTCG
>CAKZJK010000315.1 GCA_936942565.1 uncultured Caulobacter sp.
CCATGGAGATGGACGGGGTTCCGGTGTCGGTGCGCAAGAACCTCGGCGCCTTCACTCAGCCGATCAGCTATATCGGCCTGCCGGTCGTCGCCGCGCCGGTGAACCGTCCGGGCCAGCTGCCGATCGGCGTGCAGATCATCGCCCCGCCTTGGCGCGAAGACCTGGCCTTCGCCGCGGCCCTGCGCCTGCAACGGGCCGGCGTCGTCGCCGCCCATCCGCCGAAGGCCTTCGCATGATCATCAATGATCCCGCCACGCTGGCCGAGGTCACGGCCCTGGTCGACGCCTATGAGACCGCGCTGATGACCAACGATGTGGCGGCGTTGGACGGCGCGTTCTGGAATTCAGCCCATACGGTGCGCCTGGGCGTCGCCGAGAACCTCTGGAGTTTCGACGAGATCGCCGCCTTCCGCGTCGGCCGCGCCGGCGGCTCGCCGCCCCGCACGCGGCTACGCACCGAGATCACCACCTTCGGCGCCGACTTCGCCATCGCCAACGTCCTGTTCCAGCGCGACGACACCGGCCTCCTGGGCCGCCAGAGCCAGACCTGGATCCGTACCGAAGACGGCTGGAAGGTCGCCTCGGCCCATGTCTCCCTGATGCGGGAGAGCGCGGATCAACGGCTCGCCTCCCCGACCGAAAAGCGCTAGAGCCCTCGAATGACGACCCCGACCAAGATCATCTTCGACACCGATCCCGGCATCGACGACGCGATGGCGCTGCTGTTCATCGAGGCGAGCCCCGCCCTCGAGCTGATCGCGGTGACGACCATCTTCGGCAACGCCGACATCGACACCACGACCCGCAACGCGCTCTACCTGAAGCGCCGCTTTGGCCTGACCGCGCCGGTCTACAAGGGGACCGACAAGCCGCTGGTCCGCCCGCGCAACCCCTCGCCCACCTTCGTGCACGGCGAGAACGGCCTGGGCGACGTCGAGCTGACGGGCCTTGTCCCCGAACAGCCCGAAGCCAAGCCGGCTCACCAGGCGATCATCGACCTGGCTCGCCAGTATCCCGGCGAGGTCGTGCTGTGCGCGGTGGGCCCGCTGACCAACCTGGCCCTTGCTTTGCAAGCCGACCCCGAGGTCGCGACCTTGCTGAAGTCGGTCGTGATCATGGGCGGCGCGTTCGGCGTGGCCGGCAAGCCGGGCAACGTGACGCCGGTCGCCGAGGCCAACATCTGGAACGATCCGGAAGCCGCCGACCAGGTCTTCACCGCCCCCTGGGCCCTGACCGCCGTCAGCCTGGACGTGACGACGCAGGTCGTGATGTCGCCGGACTACATGGAGGCCCTGGCCGCCGGCGGCGGCGACGCCGGCGGCTTCCTGAACGCCATCTCCAAGCCCTACGCCGCCTTCTACGGCGGCCGCGACGGCATCGTCGGCTGCTGCGTCCATGACGCTGCGGCCGTGGCCTTCGTGATAGATCCGAGCCTGTTCGAGGTTCGTCGCGGCTCGGTCCGCGTGGTCACCGAAGGCATCGCGCTGGGCCAGACCTGCCAGAAGGCCGAGGGCGAGCTATTCGGTCCTTCGGCGTGGGACGATCAGCCCATCCAGGCGGTGACCGTGGCGGTCGATGGCGAGCGGCTGCTGAAGCTTTACGCCGAGACGATGGCGGCCAAGCACGAGTAAGGCCTAGGTCAGTTCCTCCCCCGCTCGCGGGGGAGGTGGCCCAGAGGGCCGGAGGGGGCTAACTCGGCCGAATTCCAGCTTGCCCCCTCAGTCGCTTCGCGACAGCTCCCCCGTACTACGGGGGAGCATCTTTAGGCGCCCCGCCGCCACCGCTCCACGCCCGCCAGATACGTCCGCGCCACGGCGCGGTCATCCCCCAGCACCGTCAGCGCGAAGAGCTTGTCCTCCAGCGTCTTCGCCGCCTTCAGCCGGCGCGCGATCAGTGGCGTGGCCGCCAGATCCAGCGCCAGGAAATCCGCCTCCTTGCCCGGCGCGAGGTTGCCGATCTTGTCGTCCAGATCCAGCGCCCGCGCCCCGCCCAGCGTGCCCAGGTAGAAGGCGTGGAACGGGTCCAACGCGTCGCCGCGCAGCTGGCCGACCTTGTAGGCCTCGCCCAGGGTGTGGAGGATCGAGAACGTGGTGCCCGCGCCCACATCGGTGGCCATGCCGACCTTCACGCCATGGGCGCAGGCGTCCTTCAGTGGGAACAGGCCCGACCCCAGGAAGAGGTTCGAGGTCGGGCAGAACGCCGCCGCCCCGCCCTTTGCCGCCATCCGCTGGAAGGCCTCGCCCCGTAGATGAACGCAGTGGGCGAAGACTGAGCGTTCGCGCAGCAGGCCAAAGCGATCGTAGACGTCGAGATAGTCCTTGGCGGCGGGGAAGAGGCGCGCGGTCTCCTCGATCTCGTGAGCGTTTTCCGACAGGTGCGTCTGCATCCAGACGCCCGGATGAGCCGCCAGCACCTCGCCGGCCATGGCCAGCTGTTCGTCGCTGCAGCTGATCGCGAAGCGCGGCGTGACCGCGTAACCGAGGCGCCCCTTGCCGTGCCAGTCGGCGATCAGCGTCTCCATGTCGGCGCGGCTGCTCTCGACGGTGTCGGTCAGGCCCTCGGGCGCGTTGCGGTCCATCAGCGTCTTGCCGGCGATCAGCCGCATGTCGCGCGAGAGGGCCTCGGCGAACAGCGCCTCGACCGAGACCTTGTGCACCGAGCCGAACACCAGGGCCGTGGTCGTGCCGTTGCGCAGCAGCTCATCGATGAAGAAGGTCGCGCT
>CAKZJK010000316.1 GCA_936942565.1 uncultured Caulobacter sp.
TCCTTCGATTCCTGCAGCGCGTCGGCGGCGATCTCGACCTTGCGCGCCTCGTGCTTGCCGTTGAGCGTGATCTTGACCATGCCGGCGCCGGCTTCGCCGGTGACCTCGGCCTGGGCCAGCTCGGCCTGCATGCGCTTCATCGCCTCCTGCGCCTGCTGGGCCTGCCGCATGATTTGTCCCAATGCACCTTTCATCTTCGCTTCTCCAGATTATTTGCCGCCGTCCACCGGCTGCACCGAGCCCGGCCGCACCGTGGCGCCGAAGGCTTCGCGGAATGTGCGGACGACCGGATCGGCTTCAATGGCCGCTTCGGCGCCGCGCTGGCGGTGCTGATGGCCAAGAAGACCTTCTGGCTGGTGGCCCTGGCCGCGGCGATCAAGGCCTTCATCGGCTATGGCCAGGCGCCGTTCACCGCCTCGTTCTTTTTCCGCAACCACACGGCCGAACTGGCCAGCTTGGCGAGCCTGTTCGGCCTAAAGTCGGCGGGCTTCCTGGGCCTGTCGCTAGGCTTGATGGGCGGCACGGCCGGCGTCGTCGGCGCGTGGCTGGGCGGGGTGATCGCCGATCGCTACGGCTCCAGAGACATCCGGGCCTACGTCATCGCGCCGGCCATCGCCTCGCTCCTGGCGGTTCCCGCCTACATCGCCGCCATCAACCTGCCCGGCGCCGTTCCGGCCCTGATCCTGCTGGTCCCCTACTACCTGCTCGGCGCCCTGTGGTACGGCCCCGTGTACGCCACGGCCCAGAGCATCGTCGATCCCGCCATGCGCGCCACGACCGCCGCCGTGCTGCTGTTCATCATCAACCTGATCGGCCTGGGTCTTGGCCCCTTGGGCGTGGGCCTGCTGAGCGATCTGTTCGCCGGCCCGCTGGGCATGGGACCGGCGGAGGGCGTGCGTTGGGCGCTCGTTGTCTCGGCTCTGATGGGGGTGGTGTCGTTCGGGCTGTTCTGGCGCGCGCGCCGGACCATCGCGGCCGACATGGTGTCCTGACATCAAGGGCGTCAGGGGCTGGGAAAATAGGCCCTGGCGCTTTGGCTTCCGCTCCGTCACAGTCCCTTCAAGAATTAGAACAAATGTTTGAAGGGAGAGAGTCAGGATGGCCGACGCGCGTGCGTCCGGCGGCGATCGGCCGCTTTATTCGAATGGCTACAAGGCCGCGGTCCTTGGACTGCTGCTGGCGACCTACACCTTCAATTTCATCGATCGGACGATCATCGCCGTCATCGGCCAGGCCATCAAGGTCGACCTCAAGCTGACCGACACCCAGCTGGGCCTGCTGGGCGGCCTCTACTTCGCCCTGCTCTACACCATCCTGGGCATTCCGATCGCGCGTCTGGCCGAGCGCTACAACCGCGTCACCATCATCTCGGTCTCGCTGGTGATCTGGTCGGGCTTCACCGCGCTGTGCGGCGCGGCCGCCAACTTCGCCCAGCTGGCCCTGTTCCGCTTCGGGGTCGGCGTCGGCGAGGCCGGCTGCTCGCCGCCCAGCCACTCGCTGATCAGCGACTATTTCGAGCCCAAGAAGCGCGCCTCGGCCCTGTCGATCTATTCGTTCGGCATCCCGCTGGGCACCATGTTCGGCGCCGTGGCCGGCGGCTGGCTGGCCCAGGAGTTCAGCTGGCGCGTGGCCTTCGTCCTCGTCGGCCTGCCGGGCGTCCTTCTCGCGTTGATCGTCAAGCTGGTGGTCAAGGAGCCCCCGCGCGGCCACTCCGAGATCGTCGAGCGCCCGATCGAGGCCGAAGACTTGGTCGTCGAGCCGACCGCCAAACCCGCCTTCTCGATGGCCCAGGAGTTCTCAGAGCTCTGGGCCGTGACCAAGGTGCTGTTCGGCAAGTGGCCGGTGCTGCACATGGTGCTGGGCGTGACGATTGCTTCGTTCGGCTCCTACGGTTCGGGCGCGTTCGTACCGCCTTACTTCGTTCGGACCTATGGTCTTGGCCTGGCGCAGGTCGGGTTGATCACGGGTCTGATCATGGGCTTCTCGGCGGGCATCGGCACGCTGGTCGGCGGGTTCCTGACCGACTGGGCCGGCAAGAAGAGCGTCAAGTGGTACGCCCTCACCCCCGCCATCGGCCTGCTGATCGCCACGCCGATCTATATCAGCGCCTATCTGCAGACGAGCTGGCAGACCACGGCCCTGATCCTGCTCATCCCGGGCATCTTCCACTACACCTATCTCGCCCCGACCTTCGCCGTGGTGCAGAACTCGGTCGAGCCGCGCCGGCGGGCCACGGCCACGGCGCTGCTGTTCTTCTTCCTCAACCTGATCGCCCTGGGGGGAGGACCGGTGTTCACTGGCTGGCTGATCGATCACCTGGCCCAGTTCAACTTCAACAATCCGGGCTCCACCGGCGTGCTGCACGCCGTGGTCGGATCGTTCGGCGATCCGGGCCCAGCCAACTTCGGCGCCGCCTGCCCCGGCGGCTTGGCGACCAAGGGCTCGGCCCCGGAGCTCGCCACGGCCTGCGCCGGCGCGGTGGCCCGCTCGACCCAGCAGGGCATCATCGTCTCGCTGTGCTTCTACGCCTGGGCCGGCGTCCACTACGCCCTGGCGGCGATCGGGCTGGTCAAGCACATGAAGGAGCGGGCGGGGGCGTAAGAGCGATACTCGCCCCCTCCGGATGCTGCGCATCCTCCTCCCCCGGAGGAGG
>CAKZJK010000317.1 GCA_936942565.1 uncultured Caulobacter sp.
TCCGCCTGCCCAACGGTCCGGCCTGGGTGATCCTCGATCTGGCGTTGACGCGCCTCGGCTGGGCGTCCCTGCCCCTGCCCGGCTTCTTCACCGACGAGCAGCGCCAACACGCCATGACCGACGCCGGCGCCAGCCTGTTGATCGAGGCGGCGGACACCGGCGCCGGCGACATCGACCTGGCCGGCGTCGCGCTGCGGGTGACTCCGCTGGCCTTCGCGCCGCGTGTTCTGCCCAAGGGCACGGCCAAGATCACCTACACCTCGGGTTCCACGGGCCAGCCCAAGGGCGTTTGCCTATCCCGGGACCACATGGAGGCGGTCGCCGCCTCGCTTGTTCTGACGATTGGCGCCGACTACGCCGGAACGCACCTGCCGCTGCTGCCGCTGTCGATCCTGCTGGAGAACGTCGCCGGCCTCTACACGACCCTGCTGGCGGGCGGCCGCTACCACATCCTGCCGGCCGACCAGTTGGGCCTCTCCGATCCGTTCCGGCCGGACCTCCCGCGTCTCGCCGCCGCGATCGCCGAGCACGGCGCCAACAGCCTGATCCTGGTCCCCGAACTGCTGCGCGCCCTGATGATGGTGATGACCTTCACGGGCGTCCGCCTTCCCGACCTGAAGCTGGTCGCCGTCGGCGGCGCCAAGGTCTCGCCCTCGCTGCTGAGCCGCGCCGACGAACTGAGCCTGCCGGTCTACGAGGGCTACGGCCTCAGCGAATGCGCCTCGGTGGTCGCGCTGAACACCCCGACGCACCGCAAGGCTGGAACCGTCGGTCGCCCCCTGCCCCACCTCGGCGTCTCGATCGACAACGGCGAGATCGTGGTCGAGGGCTCCGGCTTCCTGGGCTACGCCGGCGGCGCGACGCACGAGGGTCTGGTCCGCACCGGCGACCTCGGCGCGATCGACGCGGACGGGTTCCTAGGCATCTCGGGCCGCCGCGCCAACACCATCATTACCTCGCACGGCCGTAACGTCGCGCCCGAATGGGTCGAGAGCGAGCTGACCGCCCAGCCCGAAATCCGCCAGGCCGTGGTGCTGGGCGAGGCCCAGGCCGAGCTCTCGGCGCTGATCGTGCCCCTCATCCCCGGCATGGACGAGGCCGCCATCGCCGGCGCCGTCGCCCGCGCCAACGCCAACCTGCCGCCCTACGCCCAGGTCGGCCGCTGGCTGGTCCGCGACGCCTTCGACGCGGCCGCCGGCGAACTCACCAACAACGGACGTCCCCGTCGCGCCGCGCTCAGCGCCCGCCATCGGGACTTCATGGAAACCTCGACGACAGGAGACTTCGCGTGACCTTTTACCAACGCCTCGTGGCCGAGACGATCGACGGACAGATGGAGCTGGCCTCGGTTCCGCAGATCCAAGACGGCCTGATGGGTCGCATCTCGCGCGAGACCTACATCGCCTACCTGACCGAGGCCTATCACCACGTGAAGCACACCGTGCCGCTGATGCGGACGGCGCGGGCGCGGATGGACGAGAACCACCAGCGTTTCGTCGAGGCCCTCGACGAATACATCGCCGAGGAGACCGGTCACGAGCACTGGATCCTGGCCGACATCAAGCACTGCGGCGGCGACATGGCCGCGGCCCGCGACGCCGCCCCCCGCGCGGCGACCCAGGCGATGACCGACTATGCTTACGACTACATCCGCGAGGCCAACCCGATGGGCTTCTTCGGCATGGTCTTCGTGCTGGAAGGCACCAGCGTGAAGCTGGCGACCCACGGCGCCGAGGCGGTCGCCAAGAACCTGGGCCTCGGCCCGGAGTGCTTCAGTTACCTGACCTCGCACGGGTCGCTGGACCTGGAGCATCTGAACTTCTTCGAGAAGCTGATGAACGAGGTCGAGGATCCCGCCGACCAGGCCGCGATCATCGAGGTCGCCAAGGCGATCTTCGTCCGCTTCGCCGCCATGTTTCGCTCGATCCCGCACGTCCGCGAGGCCGCCCATGCTTGATCGCAAGAGCGTTCTGATCACCGGCGCGTCCGGTGGCCTCGGCGGCCTGGTGGCCCGCCAGCTGGCGGCCGAGGGCGCCCACGTCACGGCGCTGGGTCGATCGCGGCCGGACGGCGTCGACGCCTTCCTGCGACACGACCTCGCCACGCCCGAGGGCCTTGAAGCCGCCGTGGCGGCGGTGAAGGGCCGGTCCTGGGACATCCTGATCAACCTGGCCGGCGTCCAGCACTTCGGCCCTGTCGAGGAGGAGTCCGCCGCTGACCTGCTATCCGGGTACATGGTCAACCTGATCGCGCCGGTCCGCCTGTCCCAGGCGGTGCTGCCGGCCATGAAGGCCAAGGGCTCGGGCCAGATCGTCAACATCGGCTCGATCTTCGGCTCGATCAACTTCGCCCACTTCGCCACCTATTCCAGCGCCAAGGCCGGACTGCGCGGCTTCAGCCAGGCCCTCCGCCGCGAGATCGCTGGCACGGGCGTGGACGTGACCTATGTCGCCCCGCGCGCCGTCCGCACGGCCATGGTCTCCGACCAGGTGCTCGAGTACGCCAAGATCACCCAGATGAACATCGACGCCCCCGAAACGACCGCGCGCCGGATCGTCTCGGCCATCCGCGCCCGTCGCCGGGACGTCTATCTGGGCTTCCCGGAAGCCTTCTTCGTCCGCCTCAACGCCCTGCTGCCGGGCCTCGTGGATCGCGCGCTCGCCGCGAACGATCGCAAGGCCGCGCGGCTCTTCGCCCGCTGATCCAAATGGAACGCCCCATGACCAAGACCCGCACTCTGTTCGCTCTGGGCCTGGCAAGCGCCCTGCTGGCCGGCGCGGCCCAAGCCGACGCCCTGGACGGCCGCATCGACGGCCTTGCCCGGAGCTGGGCCCACGCCAATTACGAGATCGCCGACAAGGGCGCCCAGGCAGCCGCCGCCGCCCAGGTCGCGGCCGAGGCCGACGCCCTGGCCCGCCAGAATCCGAACCGCGCCGAGCCTCTCGTCTGGGAAGCCATCGCCAAGGCGACCGAGGCCGGCGCCAAGGGCGGCCTGGGCGGCCTGGCCCTCGCCAAGGAATCCAAGGTCCTTCTGGAGAAGGCCGAGAAGATCAATCCCGACGCCCTGGGCGATGGCTCGGTCTATACCAGCCTCGGCTCGCTCTACGCCCAGGTGCCGGGCTTCCCGGTCGGCTTCGGCGACGCGGGCAAGGCGCGCGGCTATCTGCGGAAGGCCCTGGCCGCCAACCCGAACGGCGTCGACTCAAACTTCTTCTACGGCGACTTCCTGATGCGCCAGAAGGACTACGCCGGCGCGAGCAAGGCCTTCCAGAAGGCCCTGGCCGCTCCGGCGCGTCCTGGCCACGAGGTCGCCGACAAGGGCCGCAAGGCTCAAGCCCAGGCGCTGCTGACGGAAGCCCAGGCAAAGCTGCGCTAGTCCATGCCCCCCAGGCGGAGCCCGCGCTCAGGCGGGCTCCAGCTCCACCAGGACGATGTCGTTAGCGCGCATGGGCAGGTCGATGACCGCTTCGCCCGCGACCTTGATCACCCGGTCGACCTCGGGCCGATCGGTGGTCAGGGCCCGCAGCCGAGCCAACTGAGCCGAGGTCAGCGCCTTGGGCATGCCCATGTCGATATAGGCGCTGTAGGCGTCGTTGGCCCGATAACCGGTCCGGCGCGCGCGCAGGCGGTAGGACCCGGGCTTTAGGCCGGCCAGGCGCAACCGCAGAGGCGGCGCCGAGACCGGCGGATGTAGGCGCGTATAGTAGGGCCGGTTGCTGACCGTCTGGTCGGGCTGGCGCCAGGCATAGGCCAGCACCGCCACCTTTCCCCCATCGCGCGCGGCGAAGACCTGATCGTCTTCGCTGGAGATCGCCTGGCCGCGCACGGCGTTCAGATACTTGTAGGCGAACCAGGCGGGCTTACGGATGCCCTCCGGGTTCATCAGGCCGAACCCACCTTGGAACGGCGCGGTCGGCGGCCCCGGCTCCTCGAACAGGTCGCTATAGGTCCAGTAGCTCATCCCCTGGACGAGACCCCGCGCGCGCCTCAGCTTCTCCAGGATGTAGGCGGCGCTGACATAACTGTCGTGCACGCTGTCGCGCGGCGTGTAGCTGGTGCTCCATTCGGTGAAATAGAGCGGCAAACCCGGGAAGGCCGAGGCCTCGATCTCCTGGCGGACCTTGCGCACGTCGCCGACGATCGCGTCGGGTGAAGGCGACAGCTTGGTGTCCTGCTCGCCCTTCTCGTCCAGGAAGCCGCCATCGACGCCGTAGGTGTGGGTGGTGACGAAGTCGACGGGCGCGCCGCTC
>CAKZJK010000318.1 GCA_936942565.1 uncultured Caulobacter sp.
TACCCGGAACTGCTCAACAGCCCGGTGACCGGCGAGGCCGCGCGCAAGCTGTTCGACGAAGCCAACGCCATGCTCGACCGCATCGTCGCCGAGAAGTGGCTGACGGCGAACGGCGTGTTCGGCCTGTTCCCGGCCAACGCCGTCGGCGACGACGTCGAGATGGGCGCGGCGCGAGGCCTGGCCTTGATCGCGCTGGGCGAAGCCAAGGGCGCCGACGCCATCCTCGATCGCGCCACCGGCGGCGCGGGCAGCGCGGCCCTGTCGATGGCCCAGGCCGAGGCCGCCCTGATCACCGGAAACGACGACAAGGCCTGCCAGGCCGAGCAAGCCCTGACCGTCGATCGTGGCGCGGCCTACTGGCTGCGGCTGCGCGCCTTCTGCCAGCTGAAGGCCGGCCAGGCGGACGCGGCGCAGCTGACCTTCCAGCTGGCGCAGCCGCAGACGCCCAAGCCGGTTGGCGCGGACGCCGACTACGCCCGCCTGATGGGCGCGGCGCTGGCGGGGACGCCGCCCGGCGCGGCCAACCTGAAGACCGGACTCAACTACGCCCTGTCGCGCCGGCTGAACCTGGACGTTCAGTCCGCCGCCGCCCTGGCCACGGCTTCGCCGGCGCTGAAGGCCGTGCTCGCGCCGCCGCCCGCCGAGATCGCCGACATCGGCCATGACCTGACCGCCGCCGAGGCCTCGGACCTGGCTTTCCTGCGCCAGGCCAAGACCCTGCCCGCCTTCGTCGAGGCCGCCCGCGCCTCAGCGCCTTCGATCGCCGCCCTCGCCAAGGCCGGCGCGCCGCTGCGGGACCCGGTGCTGCTGGCCCGCGCCGCCGTGGCGGCCGGTGATATCGTCAGCGCGCAAGCCATCCGGAGCCGCCTGACCCAGGACGTGATCCCGGGCGCGACCGCCACCGATCTCGCCATCCTCGACGCCCTGATCGCCGCCGGCTCGGGCAAGGTCGACAACCAGGTGCTGAGCGCCCTGATCGGCCGCGGCGCGGCGAGCGGGAAATCGGCGCAAGCCGCCGCCGTCCTGCTGTCCAGCCTGGGCGGGACGATGGACGCCGACACGCGGACCCAGTTCGCGGCGTTCGATCTCGGCAAGCCGGCCGCCTCGGCCGCGCGGGTCCAGGTGCTGGAAGACGCCGCGGGCGCCAAGCGCAAGGGCGAGGCGGCGCTGCTGGCCCTGTCGCTGGCGCTGGACGCCGGCGCGACCGGGCCGGCGCCCGTCGACCGCGCCCGTATCGCCCACGCCCTGAACCGCGCGGGCCTCGTCGTCGACGCCCGGGCGGTGGTGGTCGAGGGTCTGCTCGGCCTCGCCTACGCCAAATGAGCGCGTCCGCGTCCGGCTGGGTCGACGCGTTCCTGGAGATGATGGCGGTCGAGCGCGCCGCCGCCCGCAACACCCTGACCGCGTACGGCAAGGACCTGGAGGACGCCCGGGGCTTTCTGGGGAGGACCCAGCGGGACCTCGACGACGCCGACGCCGAGATCATCGAGGCCTATTTCCAGGACCTGGGCGCGCGGGGCCTGTCGCCCGCCACCGCCGCTCGCCGCCGCTCGGCCGTGCGGCAGTTCTACCGCTTCGTGCTGGGCGAGGGCTGGCGCACCGACGATCCCTCCCGCCGCGTCGCCGCGCCCAAGGCGGGGCGGCCCCTGCCCAAGGTGCTGGAGCGCGACGAGATCGAGCGATTACTGGCGGCCGCGACGGCGAAGGACAGCGCCCAGGGCCTGCGCCTTTCTTGCATCATCGAGCTGATCTACGCCTCGGGCCTGCGGATCTCCGAGCTCCTGGCCCTGCCGCTGTCGGCGCTGGCGCGGGATCCGGCCTACCTGATCGTCAAGGGCAAGGGCGGCAAGGAGCGGCTGGCCCCGCTGAACGACGCCGCCCGCGCGGCGGTGACCGCGTATCTGGTTGGTCGTCCGACTTTCCTGCCGAAAGGGACCAAGGAGAGCCCGTGGCTGTTCCCCTCACGGGGCGGCTCGGGGCGGTTGACGGCGCGGCGGGTGGGGCAACTGCTGGACGACGCGGCCATCGCCGCCGGCATCGACCGCGACAAGGTCAGCCCCCACGTCCTGCGCCACGCCTTCGCCACGCACCTGTTGGAGGGCGGCGCGGACCTGCGGGTGATCCAGACCCTTCTGGGCCACGCCGACATCGCCACGACCCAGATCTACACCCACGTGGCCGGCGAGCACTTGGCCCACGTCGTCCAGACCAAGCACCCGCTGGGCCGCAAGAAGACGCCGCATTGACGCGCGGGCGGGCGAGCCCTTAGGAAAGCCCCCACGATTTCTACGGGTTTGCCCTCGCCGGCCGCCCTATCCTGAAAGGCCCGCCATGTCGGACGAAACCCGCGATTCCAACGGAACCCTCCTGGCCGACGGCGACACCGTCACCCTGATCAAGGACCTCAAGGTCAAGGGCTCATCCTCGGTGGTCAAGGGTGGCACCAAGGTGCGCAACATCCGCCTGCAGGAGGCCAGCGACGGCCACAACATCGCCTGCAAGATCGACGGCATCGGTCAGATGAACCTGAAGTCGGAATTCGTGCGCAAGGCGTGAGAACCGTGACCTCCCGGAACATTCGTGACGCCGCGGCGTTCGGATGAACAACGGGAGGATGGCCATGCTGACGGACGACCAGATCGCGACGCTTTCGGATATCGGCCAGGCGATCGCCTTTTCGCCCGACCGGCAGGACGAGCTCGACGGCCTGATCCGCGAAGGCTACGTCGCCAAGGATGGCGACATCTACGAGCTGACAGCGAAAGGCCAGAAGGTCCTGACCGATCGCGGGGCCGGACTGAACGAGGCCTGAGACCTCGCAGACCGCGGACCTACAGCCTCCGGCCGATCAGCCATCAAACAGGCGCCAACGCATCACACCCGAATCAGACGGATCGTCGTTCCCCAGGGGTCGATGGTTTCGAGACCGTTCGGCAACTGCGCAAGGGATGCGCCTGCTTGATGTAGCTGCGCCGCCTGCGCAGCGAGCAGGTCTTCGCCTCTGACCTCGGTGGAGAACAGCCCCGGCGGTGCCGTCGTCGCGGCGGCCGGAGCCGG
>CAKZJK010000319.1 GCA_936942565.1 uncultured Caulobacter sp.
GTCGTGGGCCTGGATCGTCGTGGCCGGGTGGGCGACCAGCGAGAAGCCGACGGTGACGCCCGCGCCGCGATTGGCCTCGGCGTGCAGCGGCGCGCCCATGGCTCGCATGATCCGTCGCGCCAGGGCCAGGCCCAGGCTGAGCGAGACCTCGCCGCGGTCCTGCAGATTGGTCTGACCCATGGGGCCTAGCAGGCGAGCCAGGCGCTCCTCGGCGTCGTGGCCGGCGGTGTTGTCGCGCACCTGGCCGTCCAGGCGCACGAGGTCGCCTTCGGTCCGCGCGGTCAGGCGGACCTCGATCATGCCGCGACCGCCGGCCAGGGCGTTCTCGACCAGGATGTCGAACACCTGCATCAGGCGCTCGCCGTCGATCTCGACGCCGCGTTCGGGATCGCCGTCATACGAGACCAGCAGGGTCGAGCCGCTGTCCTGGGCGCGGGACGCCCAGCGGGCCTCGACCACGTCGGCCAGGTCGCGCAGCCGGATCGGCGCGGTCTTGAAGACCAGATGGCCCTGGGCCGAGCGGTGCAGGTCGATCGCGCGGCTGATCGTCTCGCTCATGTCGCGGCTGGTGTCGCCGATGGCGCGGACGAAGGCGGCGGCGTCGGGCGTCAGGCGCTGCTGTTCCAGGCGCGCGGTGATGGCCAGCACCCCGTCCAGGTGGTCGCCGATGTCCATTGCCATGCGCTCGATCAGGACGCGGGCGTCGCGCGCCTCGTTCAGGCGGCGCTGGTGGACGCTGAGCAGGGAGGTCAGGCCGCCGACGCCGGCGTAGCGACCCGCCGAATCGGTCGCCACGTAGCCGGTGCGGTACACGGGCTGGGCGCTGTCGCGCAGCGAGATGACGAAGGCGTTGGGGTCGCTGTCGGCCGGCACGACGCGCGGATTGGGATCCATCACGCTGGCGATCGGCTTGTCGGCCAGGCTGTCGCCGGCCACGCGCATCATGCCTTGCAGGACGTCGCGATAGGCCGCGCCGACCGGGCGCTCGTCCTCGACCACGGCGATCAAGGCGACCGTCGGATCGGCGTCGAACATCGCGGCGACCTCGGCGCATGACGCCTCGGGCGCGACGGGCGCGCGCTTCTCGATCAGACGTGAAAGCGTTTCCATTCGGGACTTCGCCAGGACCTACAGGCGGGCAACTTGCCCTTCGCGGCCTTGAGGAGTCGTTAAGTCCGCCCCGCGCGCGGTGTCGCGGATCCCGCTGGGGTTCGTTGAAGGGAAAAAGAAGGCGGCGCTCCAGGGCCCTTTCCGATCTGATTGAACCAATCAGATCGGATAAAAAAGGGCCCTATCCT
>CAKZJK010000320.1 GCA_936942565.1 uncultured Caulobacter sp.
ACCGCCCGCGGTCCGCCCCTCCCGCACTTGCGGCGGATAGAGGGGTTCCCGCCACGGGGGCGGGAATGACGGGAGTTTAAAAGCTCTGCCTAAACAGGCTTATTCCCGTACCGCATCTTCGCCAGCGCCCCGACCATCTCGCTGGCCAGGTCCATCGGCTTCAGGCCCGCCTTCCACTTCTCGAAGGCCATGACGTTGTCAATGCGGGCGTCCAGGTGCGATAGCGCCGAGGTCCGGCCCGAGGCCATGTCCACGGCCAGGGTCGAAACCAGAATCCCCGACAGGATCGCGCGCTTGGAATAGTGGTTCTCGTCCGTCGCCGTATCGCCGGCCCAGCGCCAGATCGCGTCGGCCGATTCCCAGGTCAGGCGGGCGGCGAGCGGCAGGTTGGTCGGGAAGGCCAGGAACACCGCCAGCGGCCGCAGGACGTCGGCGTTTTCCTGGGCCGCGTCCAGGCGCGCGATCACGCCCTCGCGAATCCGCTGGCGAATCTTCAGGGTCGCCAGATCGAAGGTTCGCAGCCGCTCCAGCGCCGCCGTGTCATGGCGTCGCGACAACAGGGCGGCCAGATCGCGCGCCCCCTCGGGCAGCAGCAGCTGCCCCTCGGCCTCCGAAAGCCCCGCCGCGGCGAGGGCGCGGCTGACAAGGCCAGCGTTCCAGCCGGCGGTCGGCGCCAGGCGCAGGGCCTCGTCCAGGACGCTTTGCTCGGCGGAGTCGGCCCAGCTCATGCCCGCGTGACCCGAAGCTTGACCGGATGTGTCGACATTTTCGCTCATGAATCCGAGTCTACACCGAGGTTTAGGCCGCGTCGCGCATGGACAGGACGCGCGCGCTCTGCTATCAGCCCCGCCTCATCGCCTGGGAGCACCCCTTCCAGGTTACCCGGTTTTGTTCGCCCGCCCGGCCCCTCAAGAGGGACTTGGGAATATTGGTCGGGCTGTCGAATGGAGAGATACCCCTGGTCCAGATTTTCGTCCGCGACAACAACGTCGATCAGGCCCTGAAGGCTCTGAAGAAGAAGATGCAACGCGAAGGCTCGTTCCGCGAAATGAAGCGGCACGTGCACTACGAAAAGCCGTCGGAAAAGCGCGCCCGTCAAAAGGCCGAAGCCGTCCGTCGCGCTCGTAAGCTGGCCCGCAAGCGCGCTCAGCGCGAAGGCCTGCTGCCGATGCCGAAGAAGGCCGGCGGTCGCTAAGACCTCCTCCCTTCGCATCGCCGAAGATTTGAAAAGGCCGCGCGGCGATCCGCGCGGCCTTTTCTTTTGCGGTTCAGCCCTTCGTCCGCGCGTCCGCCACGAAAACCACCGCGCGGACGATATGGTCGGCGAAGCGGCGGCCGATCAGCAGGGTGTGAGTGGCGTCCTCGACGTGGTCCACCAAGCCATGCTCGGACGCTCGCGCGGGGGCTTCCTGCATCGCCTTGCGCGCCTCGCGGCCAGCGACCGGACCGGCGGTGACGACGGCCACCGGCCACTTCGGGTCGAAGGGCGGCTGCTGGCCGGCCTGGGCGGACGCCTCGGCCCACAGACCGACCTCCTCGGCCGCCGTGCGGTTATGGCGGCCATTGGCGAAGGCCCAGCCCTTCTCGGCCTTGGCGGCTGGCGGCAGGTCGATCTTGTCGCCCAGCCGCGTATGGACCAGCGGCTTGTAGAGGCCTAGCGAGGCCCCGCGCGCCGCCCATCGGGAGATGTTGGCGAAGGCCTTGATAAAACCCTGCATGCGCGGGTCCTGGGCGGCCTCGGGCGTGGCGGCGTCGGCCAGGACCAGGCCCGCCACCTTGTCGGGATTGCGCCCGGCGAACTCGCGCAGGCGCAGACCGGCCATCGAGTGACCCACCAGGATGTAGGGGCCTGGCTCGCCCGAGGCGACGACCAGCTTCTCGAAGTCGGAGACGATCGCCAGTCCGTCGCGCGGCTTGGGTCCCGGCGGCGAATAGCCCATGCCGGCTCGGTCATAGGCGCACGAGCGCCAGCCGGCGGCGGTCAGGGCCTCCTGCACCGCGCCCCAGTCCGCGGCGAGCCCGAAGGCGCCGGACTCCAGCCAGACGACGGGACGCTCGCTTCTCGGACCCTCGCAGACCAGCCGCAGCGTCCGGCCAGGCTCGATCTCGACCATCTGCCCCCGGGCCTTGGGCGCGCCCGAAGCGCTCATCAGTCCTCCGACCGCGATGTAGGAAACAAGCAGGAGCGCGAAGCCCGCGACGCCACGGCCGAGAAACTGGATCATGGCGTTCAATGTAGGGACGGTTTGTGACGCGTCGAGACGCGTTGCGCCGGGTTCGGAGAATTATCCCTCGGACACCGCGATCCGCGCGCGCACCCGGCCGCTCTTCGTACGGGCGACCGGCGCGCCCTTCACGCCGTCGGGCCACTTGGACACCACCGCCAGGCGCACTTTCTTCGAGACGCGGCCCGCCGCGCGGATCGGCATGTCCTCGGCCTCGGCGAAGCTGCGGCCGATGAAGAAGGCGGGGTTCAGCGGCTTGTCGCCCTTGCGGATCTCGAAATGCAGGTGCGAGCCGGTCGAGCGGCCCGAATTGCCGACGAAGGCCACGGTCGTTCCGCGACGAACATAGGCGCCCTTCTTGACGCCCCGCGCGGGGGCCTTGAGGTGGGCGTAGAGGGTGGTCATGCCCTCCTTGTGCATCACCTCCACGAACCGGCCATAGGTGGGGCTGACGCCGGTCCGCTTGATCACGCCGTCGGCCGAGACCTTGACCGACGCGCCGGCGGGCGCGGCGATGTCGACGCCCTGGTGCAGGCGGCCGTTCTCTTCCCAAGGCAGCTGGCGCAGGCCGAATGGCGAGTCGATGACCCGGCCCGGCAGCGGCGCGTCGAACACGAAGGCGGGCGGCGGCGGCTCTGGCGCCTCGAGCTCGGGCGCGGGCGGCGCGGCGGCCTCTTGGTGGGTCGTCACGGCCGCGGGTGGCTCGACGATCCAGGCGCCGAGCGCCGAAACGCCGTCCAGGGCGCCGACGGTCGCCGCCATGCCCAACGCCGCCAGAAACGCCACGCGCAGCTGTTGAGCCGGAACAGCCAGACTTCTAGAAAGCAAACCACTACCTCTCGCGATGTCCGGCCAGTCGAGAGGGCCGCATCGAGGCGGCTCAACTCCCACGTTTGACCTTTAGGGATGATGAATGGCGGGCTCTATGACTTGCCGTTTTGACAAAAACAGGGCGCAGCTTAACCATTGGCTTACGATGGTCTAAGCCTGACTATGGTTGTTACGAATGCGGATGAGCTGAAACTTGGTTACGCTGAGCGAAACCTTGAGGCCCCGCCACGAAAAAGGCCCCGGCGTCATCCGCCGGGGCCTTTCACGTTCACGATGGAGGCGAGGGTCAGAGGCCCTTCACGATGCCCTCGACCATTTTCTTGGCGTCGGCGAACAACATCATGGTGTTGTCCTTGAAGAACAGCTCGTTCTCGACGCCGGCATAGCCCGAGGACATGCCGCGCTTCACGAAGAGAACGGTCCGGGCCTTCTCGACGTCCAGGATCGGCATGCCGAAGATCGGGCTCTGCGGATCGGTCTTGGCCGCCGGGTTGGTGACGTCGTTGGCGCCGATCACGAAGGCGACGTCCGCCGTCGAGAACTCGCTGTTGATGTCCTCCAGTTCGAAGACCTCGTCGTAAGGCACGTTGGCCTCGGCCAGCAGCACGTTCATGTGACCCGGCATGCGACCGGCGACGGGGTGGA
>CAKZJK010000321.1 GCA_936942565.1 uncultured Caulobacter sp.
AATATGGCGCGCAAGCCCAGCAGGTGTTCGACATGTACCGCCAGCGCGCCGACCTGCAGGCGGCCCTGCGCGCCCCGATCTACGAGGACAAGGTCGTCGACCTGATCTTCGGCAAGGCCAAGGTCGAGGAAAAGGAAGTCTCCAAGGACGAGCTCCTGGAAGAAGACGATCTGCCGGAAGGCTACGGCGGCTAATCGCTGTCAAAGGTCACGAAACGAGGCGCGGTTCGAAAGGGCCGCGCCTTTTTTCATGGCCGCGGGTTTCCGTCCCCGCCTTGCAACCTGTTAAGCGCCACGCGATATGCGTTGTCGACGGCGCGCGGGGGCTGATTCGTTTTCGCGCCGCCCAGACACACGAAAAGGGTGATACCCCATGATGTACGATCCGGTTTCGACGGCCATGAACCTCGTGCCGATGGTGGTCGAGCAGACCAGCCGCGGCGAGCGCGCGTTCGACATCTTCTCGCGGCTGCTGAAGGAGCGGATCATCTTCCTGACCGGTCCGGTCGAGGACGGCATGGCCAGCCTGATCTGCGCGCAGCTTCTCTTCCTGGAGTCCGAGAACCCCAAGAAGGAGATCGCCATGTACATCAACTCGCCGGGTGGCGTGGTGACGGCCGGTCTCGCGATCTACGACACCATGCAATACATCAAGAGCCCGGTCTCGACGGTGTGCATGGGCATGGCCGCCTCGATGGGCAGCCTGCTGCTCTGCGCCGGCGCCGCCGGCCAGCGCATCTCGCTGCCGAACGCCCGCATCATGGTGCACCAGCCGTCGGGCGGTTTCCGCGGCCAAGCCTCGGACATCGAGCGTCACGCCGAGGACATCATCAAGACCAAGCGTCGCCTGAACGAAATCTACGTCAAGCACTGCGGCCGCACCTATGAGGAGGTCGAGCGCACCCTCGACCGCGACCACTTCATGAGCGCGGACGAAGCCAAGGCCTGGGGCCTGGTCGACCACGTCTACGACAGCCGCGAAGCCGCCGAGGCTGGCGCCGAATAAGCGCGACGTCAGTCAAAAGAAGAGCCGCCGGTCGTCGATCGGCGGCTTTTTTCTTGTCTCGTGGGTGCGACTAATCGGCTCAGGTGATCGGCTTGCCCCGGAAGATCCGGTAGCCCTTCTCGTCGGCGATCGCCAGCATCTCGGTGTCGCCCGAGGTGTCGCCATAGGCGGCCGTGAGATGAACGTCGGGGCCGAAAACCTCCCGCAGCCGGACCACCTTCTCCTTGGCGCGGCAATTGGCGCCCTCGAGGCCGCCGAGCACGCGGCCGTCTTCCGAACAGGCCAGTCGGGTGCCAATCAGGACATCCGCTCCGAGCCCTCGGGCGAACGGCGCGACGGTGATTTCCGGCGATGCGGTGACGATCGCGATCCGCGCGCCCTTGGCTCGCCAGGCGCGCCATACCGCCACGGCGTCCGGCCGCAGCAGGGAAGGGGCGAAGGCCTGGGCGAAGGCCCGCGCGTCGGCCTCGATCTCGGCGACCGTCGCGCCCTTCAGGAACTCGCGAACGGCGGCGGCCTTGAGCTTTCCTCGGTTGCGGTCGAACACATAGGTCAGCAGGGCGGGGGTCAGGCGCAGCACGCCGCGCGTCCACCGCTTGGGTCCGGCGCGCCACTTCAGAAAGGCGTTGAAGCTGTCCTTGACCGTCAGGGTGCCGTCGAAATCGAAGGCCACGAGCGCGCGCTCATGACCCATTTCGCCGGTCATCGGGCGCGAGGCGCTCAACCCCTTCGACATCAACGAACGCTTGGCCATCGACATTCCATGCCGTCGCGCGCCGCGCGCCGGTTCCCCACGATTCCAATACCCGTAATAGGGGCTTCGAGGCATGGCCGTAAGGCCCAACACGCGCAACGCTTGCGCCCGAGCGCCAATCGCCCAATTTAGATGGCGAGGTCATGACACGATCTGGCGCGTTGGAGCGTTTGAGGCGGGAAAGGCGCCGCCAAGGCTTGTGAAGCGCGCCCGGATCGGGGAATGTCAAGGATTAGACAACTCCCGGCGTATATCCTGGCTGCTTCGGTGGCGGCTTACGCGCTCGGAGGGGCGTCTCGGCGTTAAGCCGTATGTCGCCATAGTGTGAGAAGCGATCATGACGAAAGCCGCGAGCGGCGACACGAAAAGCACTCTCTACTGTTCTTTCTGCGGAAAGAGCCAACATGAGGTGCGCAAGCTCATCGCGGGACCGACGGTGTTCATTTGTGATGAATGCGTCGAGCTCTGCATGGACATCATCCGCGAAGAGCACAAGATCGCCTTCGTGAAGTCCAAGGACGGCGTGCCCACGCCGCGCGAAATCTGCGAAGTCCTGGACGATTACGTGATCGGGCAAGGCCACGCGAAGAAGGTCCTCGCGGTCGCCGTCCACAATCACTACAAGCGCCTCAACCACGCGTCGAAGAACAACGACGTCGAATTGGCCAAGTCGAACATCCTGCTGGTCGGTCCGACCGGTACGGGTAAGACCCTTCTGGCCCAGACCCTGGCTCGAATCATCGACGTGCCGTTCACGATGGCCGACGCCACGACGCTGACCGAAGCCGGTTACGTCGGCGAGGACGTCGAGAACATCGTGCTGAAGCTGCTGCAAGCCGCCGACTACAACGTCGAGCGCGCCCAGCGGGGCATCGTCTATATCGACGAAATCGACAAGATCAGCCGCAAGTCCGACAACCCCTCGATCACCCGCGACGTGTCGGGCGAGGGCGTGCAGCAGGCCCTGCTGAAGATCATGGAAGGCACCGTCGCCTCCGTGCCGCCGCAAGGCGGGCGCAAGCATCCGCAGCAGGAGTTCCTGCAGGTCGACACGACGAACATCCTGTTCATCTGCGGCGGCGCCTTCGCCGGGCTCGAGAAGATCATCTCGGCGCGCGGCGCGGCCAAGTCGATCGGCTTCGGCGCCAAGGTGACCGATCCGGAAGAACGCCGGACGGGCGAAATCCTGCGGAACGTCGAGCCCGACGACCTGCAGCGCTTCGGCCTGATCCCGGAATTCATCGGTCGTCTGCCGGTGGTCGCGACCCTGGAGGACCTCGACGAGGCCGCCCTGGTCAAGATCCTGACCGAGCCGAAGAACGCCTTCGTCAAGCAGTACCAGCGCCTGTTCGAGATGGAGAACATCGGGCTGACCTTCACCGAGGACGCCCTGCACCAGGTCGCCAAGAAAGCCATCGCCCGCAAGACCGGCGCGCGTGGTCTGCGGTCGATCATGGAAGGCATCCTGCTGGAGACCATGTTCGAGCTGCCTAACTACGAGGGCGTCGAGGAAGTGGTGGTCAACGCCGAGGTCGTCGAAGGCCGGGCCCAGCCGCTGCTCATCTACGCGGAGAAGAAAGGCGGCGCGGCCTCGGCCTGATCGCCTGCTTCTCGGGATCGAGGGCGCGTCTTCCTTGTGGAGGCGCGCCCTTTTTCGTGGATAACCCGCTTTGGGGCGCATCGTTGTCCGAGGGTTGAGGCATTGGCGCCACGCAAGCTTAAGGCTGGTGAAAGCGCTTATAAGTCCGGACCTTGGATGAACTCGCCCCTTCGTCGCGAAAGAAGGGCATGGGTGTTTCAACTTGGCCGGACATGCGCGACCTCTCGCCGCTGTGAGGCGAGTACGCTTGAACCCTGTTGTAAAACGTCCACATAAATAACGACATTCCGCCCAGTCCAGGGCGGACGGGCCGATCGACTCAGGCGCATCGTCTGACGTGACGGCGGCCCGCATGGCCAAGGCGCTTCCCCCGCCGCGGCCGGGAGTATTGAGCACATGTCCGAACTACGTACGCTTCCTGTCTTGCCGCTGCGGGACATCGTTGTGTTCCCGCACATGGTGGTCCCGCTCTTCGTGGGCCGCGACAAGTCCGTGCGCGCCCTCGAGGAAGTGATGCGCGGCGACAAGCAGATCCTGCTCGTGACGCAGAAGAACTCGGCGGATGATGATCCGGCGCCGGGAGACATCTTCGACGTCGGCGTGCTGGCCACCGTCCTGCAACTTTTGAAGCTGCCCGACGGCACCGTGAAGGTGCTGGTCGAGGGCAAGGGCCGCGCGGCCGTCGTGCAGTTCACCGATCAGGAGGCCTATTACGAGGCCCAGATCGGCGAGGTCAGCGAGGACGAGGGGGCCGGCCCCGAGGCCGAGGCCCTGTCGCGCGCGGTCGTCGAGCAGTTTGAAAACTACGTCAAGCTGAACAAGAAGGTGCCGCCGGAAGCCCTGGCGTCGATCCCGCAGATCGCCGAGCCGGGCAAGCTTGCCGACAGCATCGCCGCGCACCTCTCCGTCAAGATCGGCGACAAGCAGAACCTGCTGGAGATCTTCGACGTCGTGAAGCGCCTGGAAAAGGTCTTCGCCCTCATGGAAGGCGAGATCTCGGTGCTGCAGGTCGAGAAGAAGATCCGCTCGCGCGTGAAGCGCCAGATGGAGAAGACCCAGCGCGAGTACTATCTGAACGAACAGATGAAGGCGATCCAGCGCGAGCTGGGCGATCCCGATGACGCGCGCGACGAACTGATCGACCTCGAAAAGCGCATCAAGAAGACCAAGCTGTCGAAGGAGGCGCGGTCAAAGGCCGAGGGCGAGCTGAAGAAGCTTCGCAACATGAGCCCGATGTCGGCCGAAAGCACCGTCGTCCGGAACTATCTGGACTGGCTGCTGTCGATCCCGTGGGGCAAGGCCAAGACCAAGAAGATCGATCTTCCGGAAGCCGAGGAAATCCTCGACGCCGACCACTATGGCCTGGAGAAGGTCAAGGAGCGGATCCTGGAGTACCTGGCCGTCCAGGCCCGGACCAACTCTCTGAAGGGCCCGATCCTGTGCCTCGTTGGTCCTCCGGGCGTCGGCAAGACCTCGCTGGGCAAGTCGCTGGCCAAGGCCACCGGTCGCGAATTCGTGCGCATGAGCCTCGGCGGCGTGCGTGACGAGGCCGAGATCCGCGGTCACCGCCGCACCTACATCGGCTCGATGCCCGGCAAGGTCATCCAGTCGATGAAGAAGGCCAAGACCACGAACGCCTTCGTGCTGCTGGACGAGATCGACAAGATGGGCAGCGACTACCGCGGCGATCCCGCCTCGGCCCTGCTGGAAGTGCTCGATCCGTCGCAGAACTCGACCTTTGGCGACCACTACCTGGAGGTCGACTACGACCTCTCGCAAGTGATGTTCGTCACGACGGCCAACAGCCTGAACATGCCCCAGCCGCTGCTGGACCGCATGGAGATCATCCGCATCCCCGGCTACACCGAGGATGAGAAGCTGGAGATCGCCAAGCGGCACATCCTGCCGAAGCTGTCCAAGGATCACGGTCTGAAGCCGGCCGAGTTCATCGTGCCGGACAAGGCGATCCGCGACCTGATCCGCTACTACACCCGGGAAGCCGGCGTGCGGTCGCTGGAGCGGGAACTGGGCGCACTGGCGCGCAAGACGGTCCGTGACCTGGCCCGCGAGAAGCTGGCCTCGATCACGATCGACGACGAGCGTCTGGCCAAGTACGCGGGCGTCAAGAAGTACCGCTACGGCGAGACGGACGAGGTTGATCAGGTCGGCATCGTCACGGGTCTGGCCTGGACGGAATTCGGCGGCGACATCCTGACCATCGAAGCCGTGAAGATGCCGGGCAAGGGTCGCATGCAGATCACCGGCAACCTCAAGGACGTGATGAAGGAGTCGATCTCGGCGGCCAACAGCTACGTCCGGTCGCGGGCGACGCAGTTCGGCATCAAGCCGCCGGTATTCGAGAAGACCGACGTGCACATCCACGTCCCCGACGGCGCCACGCCCAAGGACGGTCCCTCGGCCGGTATCGCCATGGCCCTGGCCATGGTCTCGGTGTTGACCGGCATCCCGATCCGCAAGGACATCGCCATGACCGGCGAGATCACCCTGCGCGGCCGGGTCACCGCCATCGGCGGCCTGAAGGAGAAGCTGCTCGCGGCCTTGCGCTCCGGCGTGAAGACCGTGCTGATCCCGCAGGAGAACGAGAAGGACCTCGTGGACGTGCCGCAAAGCGTCAAGGATGGCCTTGAGATCATCCCGGTCTCGACGGTCGACGAGGTGCTCAAGCACGCCCTGACCGGTCCGCTCACTCCGGTCGAGTGGAACGAGGCCGAGGAGCCGATTGCCGCAGGTGCGAAGAAAGACGAAGGCGACGCCGACGCGATTCTCACCCACTAAAAGTAACTAATCGTTGATAACTTATGCGGCGCGGGAGTTTCCCGCGCCGCTCTCGTTTGACGAGGCATTTTCTGCCGCCATAATCCCGGGCGAGCTCAGCGCCGTAAGCGAAAACACGTCGCAGCTCAGGCTGGGAGAAAAACATGACCACAAAAGCCGAACTCGTCACGGCGATCGCCGAGAAGGCGGGCATCAACAAGAACCAAGCCAAGGACGCGCTGGAAGCCTTCATCGACGCCGTCACCGACTCTCTCAAGTCGGGCCAGGACGTGCGCCTGGTCGGTTTCGGCACGTTCAAGGCCGTGACCCGCGCCGCCGGCACCGCGCGAAATCCGCGCACCGGCGAGACGGTCAACCGTCCCGCGTCGAAGACGGCGCGCTTCCAGGTTGGCGAAGGCCTGAAGTCGTCTCTGAACGGCTGATCCAGTTTCCGCTTAAAGGGGAGGCGGGGCGTCGCGGGGGCTGACGTTCCGCCTTTCGTATTTCGGGCTTTGCCTGAACGCGCGCGCCCGCTAGAAGCGGCGGCTTCGGATGGGCAGTTAGCTCAGCGGTAGAGCGTCTCGTTTACACCGAGAGGGTCGGGGGTTCGATCCCCTCACTGCCCACCACATTACCTCCAGCGCTTCCGCGCGCTTGGCGGTCTTCGCGAGCGCGCGGTGGCGACGTCGACTTGGCGCCCGGCCGCAAGTCGAGTTATGGCTAATCCGGGCTTTTGGGCCGCCGCCGCAGCCCGGAAATCGTCCGGGAACGGCGCGAGGAACCCTAGCTGTCGCAAAAGCTTTATCGATCCGAGGCCGAATGGGGTGGCCTGGCGTAGCGATGAGGATTCGGCGTGACGGATACGAGAACGGATCGGCCGTTCGGCCTGGGTAGGTTTCCCGCAGAGATCGATCCGCCGCTCGACACGGTCCGCCTTGTAGACACCACCATGCTCTACGCTCCGCGCAGCGGGGGCGTGCGACGCTATCTATCGTCCAAGCGCGCCTGGCTGGCGGCCAATCGCCCCGCCGTCCGTCATACCTTGGTGGTGCCCGGGGCGCGGGACTCGTACGACGGCAACGGGCGTGTCTCGATCTATGCCGCGCCGCTCCCGTTTGGCGCGGGCTATCGATGGCCCGTCGTGAAGGCCGCCTGGATGGAGCGGCTGATCCGTCAGCGGCCTGATATCATCGAGGCTGGAGACCCCTACACCCCGGGACTGGCGGCGTTGCGCGCCGGAGACGCGATGGGCGTTCCGGTCGTCGGGTTTTGTCACACCGACCTGGGCAAGTTGGCCGCCCTGCATATTGGCGAGTGGGCGGAGAAGCCGGTCCAGAAGCGATGGGCGGCCGTCTATCGTCAGTTCGACCAGGCCGTGGCGCCGAGCCGCTTCATCGCTGGCCGGCTAATCGAAGCCGGAGTCCACAACGCCATCGGCTTGCCGCTGGGCGTCGATACCGACCTCTTTCACCCCAGTCGCGCCGCTCGCGAGGCGCTGCGCCGC
>CAKZJK010000322.1 GCA_936942565.1 uncultured Caulobacter sp.
CCAGCCGCAGCGGCGCTGGTGCGAAGTGCTCCAGCGGCTGCTGCGCCAGCCAAGCGTCGAGACGCGCGGTCATGGCCTCATAGGTCTCGCCGCCCGGCGCGTGAAAGCCCCAGGCGTCGTCGCCGTGGAGATGCGGGTTCTCGCCCCTCACCTCCTCGCGAAGGCGTCCGGACCATTCGCCGACGTCGATTTCCACGAGGCGCTCATCGAACTCCACCGCCAGGCCCAGGCGCTCGCCGATCGCCTCGGCGGTGTGGCGGGCGCGGCGCAGCGGGCTGGCGACCAGTCGCCACGGCGCGCGTTCTCGCGGAGCCACCAGATCGTCCAGCAACGCCGCCATCGCCCTCGCCTGCGCCTGGCCTAGGGGCGTCAGGTCGGATTCGAACTGCCCCTGCAGGCGGCCTTCGCGGTTGTGGAAGGTCTGGCCGTGGCGACAGAGATAGATCATCCGACGCTCATTGACGGAACATCTCGCGGGCGATGATGACGCGCATGATCTCGTTGGTCCCTTCGAGGATCTGGTGCACCCGCAGGTCGCGCACGATGCGCTCCAGCGGATAGTCCTGGAGGTAGCCGTAGCCGCCATGCAGCTGCAAGGCGTCATTGGCGACCTGGAAGCCGGCGTCGGTCGCGAAGCGCTTGGCCATGGCGCACAGCTTGGTCGCCTCGGGGTGCTTGTGGTCCAGCGCGTGGGCCGCGCGGCGCACCATCAGGCGCGCCGCCTCAAGCTCCGTGGCCATGTCGGCCAGCTTGAACTGCAGAGCCTGGAAGTCCTTCAGCGGACGACCAAACTGGTTGCGTGTCTCAAGATACGCCTTGGCCGTGTCGAGGGCGAACTGGGCGCCGCCCAGGGAGCACGAGGCGATGTTCAGCCGCCCGCCGTCCAGGCCCATCATGGCGAAGCGGAAGCCCTCGCCTTCCTGGCCGATGCGGTTCTCGACCGGCACCCGACAGTTGTCGAAATTGACCTGGGCGGTCGGCTGAGCGTTCCAGCCCATCTTGCGCTCGTTGGCCCCGAAGCTCAGGCCGGGCGCGCCCTTCTCGACCACGAAGGCCGAGACGCCCTTGGCGCCCTCGCCGCCCGTGCGCGCCATCACGACATAGACGTCCGAGACGCCGCCGCCCGAGATGAACGCCTTGCCGCCGTTGAGGACATAGTGGTCGCCCTCGAGCTTGGCCGTCGTGCGCATCGCCGCGGCGTCCGAGCCCGAGCCCGGCTCGGTCAGGCAGTAGCTGGCGATCAGCTCCATTGAGGTCAGGCGCGGCAGGTAGCGCTGGCGCAGATCGTCCGAGCCGAAGCGGTCGATCATCCACGACGCCATGTTGTGGATGGTGAGGTAGGCCGCCACCGGAACGTCGCCGTAGCTCAAGGCCTCGAAAATGATCGAGGCGTCGAGGCGCGACAGGCCGCTGCCGCCGACGTCCTCGTTCACATAGATGCCGGCGAAGCCCAGCTCAGCGGCCTGGCGCAGGACGTCGACGGGGAAGTGCTTTTTCTCGTCCCATTCCGCCGAATGCGGGGCAAGCTGTCCTTCGGCGAAGGCGCGCGCCGCATCCTGGATTGCGACCTGATCCTCGTTCAGCGCGAAATCCATGCGCGACTTCCTCCCGATCGGGGCAGAACGGCCCTCGTTTCTTTTCGCCTGACTGCGGCGCCGGCAGGCGGCTGTCAATCACGCTCGGCGCCGCGCATCGGGACGTTTCGGCAGCCTGCGAGAGGTGTGGCCTGAAATCCTCCGTTACACGACTTGAATCGGCAGAACGGCCACACCCCTTGATAACGATACGCATTCGGCCCAAATGGCGATCTTCGAGTCTGACCGTTCTCAACATAAAAATTGCATCAACGACCATGCGTTTCGTGAAGTTCGTAAAGGCGGCCCTGGTGGCGGCCCTGGGAATGACCCTGATCACCGCTTCGGCCCACGCGGCCGACGGCGGCGACATCGCGCGTAGCTATGGCGTCTGGCGCAATCCGAAGAACAGCGTGCATCTCGAGATCAAGGACTGCGGCCCCGCGACCTGTGGCGTCGTCGTCTGGGCCAGCCCCAAGGCCGAGGCCGACGCGCGCAAGTCAGGCACGGACACCCTGATCGGCAAGCAGTTGCTGCGGGACTTCGAGGCCCAGAACAATGGCACGCTGAAGGGCCGCGTCTGGGTTCCCACCCTGAAGGTCACTCTGGTCGGCACCGCCGACATTGTCGACGCCAAGACGATGCGCGCCAAGGGCTGTGTGATCGGCAACTTCCTGTGCAAGTCGCAGCTGTGGACCCGCATCGACGGCCCGTCGCTGATGGCCTCGCGCGCCGCTCCCTAAAGCACGTCTTCGCCGCTTTCGCTTGATTCAACGCAAGAGCCGCGCGACCCTCTAAGTGTACAGTGATTACTTGAGCGTCCGACAGAGACGCCGAGCGATCCAGGCCGCATCACGGCCGGCACGGGAGGAACGAGCATGGACGAAGCGGCGACGCTTCAGAAGACCGCGCGCGGCGCGGCCAGCGAGCATTTCGACGTCATCATCGTGGGAGCCGGCATCTCCGGCGTCGGCGGCGCCTATCACCTGACGCACCAAAGGCCCGGAACCCACTTCGTGGTGCTGGAGGCGCTGGAGAGCTTCGGCGGCACCTGGCTGACCCACACCTATCCCGGCATCCGCTCGGACAGCGACCTCTACACCTTTGGTTATCGCTTCAAGCCCTGGGTCGGTCCGCCGATCGCCACGGCTGGCGAGATCCTCAACTACATGGGCGAGGTGATCGAGGAGAACGATCTGGCGCGCCACATCCGCTATCGCCGCCGGATCACCAACGCCCAGTGGTCCAGCCAGGGCAAGCTGTGGACCTTGACCGTATCGGGCCCCGACGGCGTCGAGACCTACACCACGAACTTCCTCTGGATGTGCCAGGGCTATTACCGGCACTCGGTCGGCTACACGCCCGAATGGCCAGGCATGACGGACTACAAGGGCCGGATCGTCCATCCGCAGACTTGGCCGAAGGATCTCGATCTCAAGGGTAAGAAGGTCGTCGTCATCGGCTCGGGCGCCACGGCCGCCACCCTGGTCCCGAACATCGCCGGCGACTGCGCCCACGTCACCCTGCTGCAGCGCTCGCCGACCTACTTCGTGCCCGGCCGCAACGAGAACGAGCTAGCCGACATGTTGCGCCAGCTGGAGATCGACGAAAGCTGGATCCACGAGATCGTCCGGCGAAAAGTGCTGTTCGACCAGCACGAGTTCACCCGCCGCTCGATCGAAGAGGCCGACACGGTGAAGATGGAGCTGCTCGAGGGCGTGAAGATGTTCCTCGGCGAGGACGACATCGCCAAGCACTTCACCCCCCGCTATCGCCCCTGGCGCCAGCGGATCGCCTTCGTGCCGGACGGCGACCTCTTCCAGGGCATCGCCTCGGGCAAGGCCAGCGTCGTCACCGACGAGATCGAGCGCTTCACGGAAAAGGGCCTCCTTCTGAAATCCGGCCAGGAACTGGAAGCCGACGTCATCGTCACCGCCACCGGCTTTGATCTCAGCGTGCTGGGCGACATCACCTTCGAGATCGACGGCAAGCCGCTCGATTTCGCCGACACCGTCACCTATCGCGGCATGATGTTCACCGGCGTGCCCAACCTGGTCTGGGTGTTCGGCTATTTCCGCGCCAGCTGGACCCTGCGGGCCGATCTGATCGGCGACTTCGTCTGCCGCCTGCTGGCTCACATGGCGAAGACCGGCAAGAAGCAAGTCGAGGTCGCGCTGCGCCCCGAGGACAAGGACATGAAGATCGGCGGCTGGATCGATCCCGAGGACTTCAATCCCGGCTACCTGATGCGCAACATGCACTTGCTGCCCAAGGCCGGCGACAAGCCGGAGTGGCGGCACACCCAGGACTATTGGAACGAGAAGGAGATCTTCCCGAAGATCGACCTCGACGACCCGGCGTTCCGCTATTCGTGAGAGCGCTTAAGGCGCCTGCGAACTTGCCTCGGCGGGCGGCGCGGTCCAAATCAACGCCATGACCACGCCACCCCTCGCCCCGTATCCGCACACTCGCCTGCGCCGCGTTCGCCAGGCCGACTGGGTCCGCCGTCTCGTCCGCGAGACCGAGGTGCGGCCGTCCGACCTGATCTGGTCGATGGTGGTGCACGAGGGCGAAGGGACTATTCCGGTGGCCTCCATGCCCGGCGTGGACCGGCTTTCGGTCAAGGAAGCCGCCAAGGCCGCCGTCCGCGCCCGCGATCTCGGCATCCCCGCCATCGCCATCTTCCCGCACATCGACGGCTCGCGGAAGGACGCGACCGGCTCGATCGCCGCCGATCCGGACGGCGTCATTCCCCGCGCGGTCAAGGCCATGAAGGACGCCGCCCCCGAGGTCGGTATCATGTGCGACGTCGCGCTGGACCCCTTCACCGACCACGGCCACGACGGCGTAGTCGAGGGCGGCAAGATCCTCAACGACGCCACGATCGATCGCCTGATCGAACAGGGTCTCATGCAGGCCGAGGCTGGCGCCGACATCCTTGCCCCGTCCGACATGATGGACGGCCGCATCGGCAAGCTGCGCGCGGCGCTAGAAGCCGCCAGCCACCAGGACGTAATGATCATGTCCTACGCGGCCAAATACGCCTCGGCCTTCTACGGCCCCTACCGCGACGCCATCGGCTCGGCCAAGCTCTCGGCCGGCCAGGGCGACAAGAAGACCTACCAGATGGACCCGGCCAACACCGAGGAAGCCATTCGCGAGGTCGCCCTCGACATCGCCGAGGGCGCGGACATGGTCATGGTCAAGCCGGGCATGCCCTACCTCGACATCCTGCGCCGCCTGGTCGAGGAATTCCGCATGCCGACCTACGCCTTCCAGGTGTCGGGCGAGTACGCGATGATCATGGCCGCCGCCCAGAACGGCTGGATCGACAAGGACCGCGCCATCCTGGAAAGCCTGACCGCCTTCAAGCGCGCCGGCGCGGCGGGGATCATCACCTACTTCGCCCCGTGGGCGGCCGAGAAGCTGGGGGCTTGAGCCGAACGCTCGACATCGTCACCGCCGTGATCCGCGATGAGGCCGGCCGCATGCTGCTGGTCCGCAAGCGCGGGACCTCGACCTTCATGAAGCCCGGCGGCAAGCGCGACGCCGGCGAGAACGACCTGACCACCCTGGCCCGCGAGCTCGAGGAAGAGCTGGGCTGCCGGCTGGTCGCCGCCGACTTGCTCGGCCACTTCAGCGCGCCGGCCGCCAACGAGGCGGGCTTCACCGTCCAGTCGGCGACCTATCTGGCGACGGTCGAGGGCGACATCGCGCCCCGCGCCGAGATCGACGAGCTGGCCTGGATCGATCCGGCTACGCCGGGCGACCTGCGGCTAGCGCCGCTGTTGGTCGAGCAGGTGCTGCCGGCGTTGCTGGAACGCGCCTAGTACAGACCGACACCCAAAGTAGAACAGCTCCCGCCTTCCTGGGCCTTGTGCCCAGGACCCATTGTTCCGGCGCCGTTGAATTCGACCAGCAACCCCGACCTCACGGCCCCGAAACGCTAAACATACGAGCCCGCCGCCGACATGGGTCCTGGGCACGAGGCCCAGGAAGGCGGAGTATTAGGTTCGGGATCGCGTTGAATATCGATCCGTCCTAGCCCTTCGAGCCCAAGGCGCTGATGCGCCCCTGCACCATCTCCAGCGCCAGCTCCCGCGCCCGCTCGGGAGGACGCCCAAGCAGCGCCGACAGGGTCGGGCCGAACAGGCCCGTCCCTACGGCCAAGATGATGTTCAATAGAATGAAGTCCACGACCTTCGCGCGATCGAGGCCAAGGTCCTGCGTCACCCGCGTATCGATAATCTCGTCGACCACGTCGCGGACCAGAGTCAGGCGACGGCTCTCCCCCGTCAGCTCCAGCCAGGCCGCCAGCCGGGCCGCGCCCTTGGCCTCGAAGGCCTCGAACAGGGCCTGAGCGCCAAAGCCGGGCGTCGCGCCGCCGGTATTGAAGCCGGTGATCACCTTGTCGGCCAGTTGGCGGATCATCCGCTCCATCAGCGCCGTCTCGACGCCCGAGATCGAGCCGAAGTGGTGGATGACATTGGCGTGGACCACGCCGGCGGCCTTGGCGACATCCGCCAGCTTCAGCGCCTGAGGGCCGTGCTCGACCAGGATCGCCTCGGCGGCGGCCAGGATGTTCTCGCGCGCGGCCTCGGGCGAGCGGCGGACTCGGGTCTGACGGGGCGCGGACGCTTCTATTGACATTTTTGTCAGTATAACCAACTCTAAGGCTCGAGGCCGATGTCCAAGCCCTAAACCGGCGGAGCCCAGAACGCCATGACCCACGCCCCCTTCCACGCCAAGCACACCCCCGACGATCTCCACGTCGCCCCGCGCGACATCCGCTTCGCGCTCGACAGCGCGCGCCAAGGGCACTGGCTGGGCGGCGATCCGGTCGGCACGGCGGTGTTCAACGCCCTGTCCCTGACCTTCCCCGACGGCGAGCGGATGTTCATGGACGCCGTGAAGGCCTATCGCGACCGCCTGAGCGGCAAGCTGGCCGAGGACGCACGGGGCTTCATGGTCCAGGAAGCCATCCACTCGCGCGAGCACCATCAGCTGAACAGCCTGATCGACCGCGAGCGCTATCCGGTCGCCGAGATCGAGGAGACGATCCGCGGCCGCGTGAAGATGGCGCGCGATCGCGGCCCGATGGCCATGCTGATCTCGACCATCGCCCTGGAGCACTTCACCGCCATGATGGCCGAGATGCACGCGCGCCATCGCGAGCTCTTCGCCACCACCGATCCGGAGATCGAGAAGCTTTGGCGCTGGCACGCCATGGAGGAGACCGAGCACAAGGCGGTCGCCTACGACGTGTTCCTGGAGGTGACCAAGGACTGGTCGCCGCTGAAGCGCTACATGATCCGCTGCCGAGCGATGGCGCTGGTGACCTACATGTTCACCCGCAACATCACCCGCTACGCCGCGCGCCTGCTGGAGACCGATGGCTACACGCCAGAGGCGGCCCTGAAGGCCGTGAAGCGCTATGTCTGGCGCGAGCCGGGGATCTTCAGCCGCGGCGCCAAGACCTATTTCGCCTGGTACCGACCCGGTTTCCATCCCTGGGACCAGGACGATCGGGCCCAGTTCGCCGATTGGAAGGCCGAGTTCGACGCGGCGGCCGCCTGAGGCTTGCTCGGCGACCAAGGGTCCGGTAGGGCTTCGCGCCGCCGCACCCGGCCCTGGCGGGCTTGAGCGTCGGCAATCAGAGCGCGTCTTTGTAACCGCTCATCATGCCGGGGGCTTTGAGATGCGGTTGGGCGCGGTGTCGTCGACGATGATCCTGGGCGGCGCCCTGCTGTGCCTCGCCGCCTGCCAGCCCAAGCCGACCGCGACGCCCGGGGCGTCGCTGGGTTGGGCCTATCCGCAAGGGGTCAAGAGCCATCTGCCGCCCTATCCTAGCGGCCCTCAGCACATCCCCGGCAGCACGGTGACCTATACAGGCGAGGCCCTGAACAAGGGCGCGGGTCCGCCCGACTGGTTCCCCGACAGCCATCCGCCCGCGCCCGAGGTGGTCGCCCAGGGCCGCAAGGGCCTGATGGCCTGCGCCGAGTGCCACCAGATCGGCGGCG
>CAKZJK010000323.1 GCA_936942565.1 uncultured Caulobacter sp.
GTTCTATGGCTCGGAGCTGTTCCAGCTCGGCTGCCCGCCGCTGGCCTCCTTCATCGCCGCCTTCCTCGGCTGCCTGATGACCCTGCATCTGAGCGCAGCGGGGCTGTCTCCGCTGATCGCCTCGGCAGCGGCCGCGCTGCTGCTGAGCTCGTCGCTGATCCTGACGCGGACGGCGGAGCTGGTGCCGAGCACGTTCTTCTCGTCGGCCTATGGCGGCAGCTTCGTCGGCATGACCCCGGTGGTGCTCCTGAACGCGAGCGTCATCGGCGCCGGTCTGCCGCTCGATGCCGCCTTCGTTCTGCTCTCGCTGTTCTGCGGACTGGTGTTCTGTTGGGCTGTGCGCTCGACATGTGGCTGCGCGGCGGACTGGCCCGCGGCTATGGCGGGCGGCTGGGTGCGCTGGCTGCCGTCGCATCGTTCCTGTTCATCGGCCTCGCGCCGCTGCTCGGCGCCGAGGGCGAGCTGTTTCCGATCGCGCGCCGCGGCGTGCTGGAGCAGGGGCTCGGCGCAGCCGCGACGACGTTCGTGGTGTGCACGGCGGGCATGTTGGCAACCATGGCGGCGTTGGGCTGGGCGCCGGTTGCCGGGTCGCGGCGTGCGGTGCGCATCTTCGTCGCCGCGGCCGTGGCCTTCGCCGGCCTCGTGATGCTGCAGCAATTCATGCCGGGCGACGCCTCCGATCTCGATGCCTATTATGCCGGCTGCTTCATCGGCATGTCGTCGCCGCGGCGGCTGCGCAGCCCGCTGCAGGCGATGGCCGCGGCGGTCCTGCTGACGGCGCTGCTGATCCTCACCGGTCCGATCCTGCCGAGCGTCGGCGGCAGCCTCGGATACATCGCCTTCGTCTCGGTCATCTTCGTGGATGCCGCGGTCCGTCTGTTCGTCGAGGCGGGAGAATCGCCGTGGCAGACCGTCCTCGCCTGGACGCGGGGACTCGTCGCCGCACTCGCCATTTTCGGGGTGCTGCTCTCCAGCGAGCTGATGTTCCAGCGGCCGGTGGCGGAGCCCGGCGGCCCGTTCGTGGACGCGGGCAGGGCTCTCGCGCCGGTGCGGACCACGCTGCCCATCCCTGACGAGGAGCGGCGTGACGGGATCGCACGCGGCGAGCCGGCCGCGGCCGTTGCCGCAGCGTCGGAGCTGCCGCTTCAGATCCTGGATCCGGGGGGCGCCAATCCGCTCGCCGCGCGGCGCCCGAGTGAGCCCACGCCGGACGCTGCCTTTCCGAACTCTGCGGAGCCGTCCAGACGGATCACCCGCTATGGTCAGGCAGCAGGTATCCAGACCCCGCCCTTGAAGCGCAACCAGCTACGGGGCGTGCCGCACGCGACGCCGCGGCCGCGTGTCGCCGCCCGCTACGAGCTGCAGCCTGCGCCGGAGTGGCAGCCTGACCCGTCGACATTGGCGGGCCCCTGACGGCGGACCGCGAGCGTTTTTGCGGCCATAACGCGACTTGGCCACAGGCCCGCACGCGTTTCGCCATGTTTTCACTTCATCGTGCACCACGCGGTGCTTAGCAGGTGATGCGGGCCCGTCCGGCTCATTTCTCCTGCTCGTGCGTCAGGACGCCAAAGACGATGGGGGGTCTTCGCCCGTATCGTGGCTGCCGTCCAGCGATCAGGACGAGAGGAGAGCCAAGCCGATCCACATGGGGGCGGTTCGCAGATGCAGCAGGCCTTTGATTGCGCGCCATACCGCACGGGCCTGCCGGTCCCTTTTCAGCCGCGTCTTCGGCAGCGGCGTTTTGATCGCCCTGCCGCGCTTCTCGTGTCCTTTGCCGGCGCCTTTCTCGGTTGCCTCGCCACGCTGCATCTGAACGCGTTGGGCCTGTCACCCGCGCTCGCCTCGGCGGCGGTCACGGTCGTGCTGTGCGCTGGTCTGGTTATCGCGTCTCCCGACAATCTCGAAGCGACCGCATTCTCATCTTCGGTTTACGGCGGCAGCTTCAGCGGCATGACTCCGATCGGACAGCTCAGCGAAAGCGGATTGCCTCCGGAGGCATCACTTTATCTGCTGTCGATTTTCTGTGGCCTGCTGTTCTGTATCTTCACTTCGATCGAAATGCGGCGGCGCGTCGTGCTGTTGCAGGGCTATGGCGGTCGACTGGGAGTGTTGGCTGCGATCGGATCGTTGCTGTTCTCGCCCAGGCCGAACGCCGCCGACGGCGCGGTCGGGGTGAGGATCGCGTCGCACTTGGTCCAGGCGTTGTCGAAGTCCTCGGCGATGCGGCGACGCACCTTCAGGGCCTTCAGATAGTAGGCGTCGTAATAGCCGGCCGACAGCACGTAGGTGCCGATCAGGATGCGGCGCTTGACCTCGTCGCCGAAACCCGAGGCTCGCGTGTTCTCGTAGATCTCGGTGAGGTTGGTGCCCTCTTCGCGCAGGCCGTAGCGCATGCCGTCGTAGCGGGCGAGGTTCGAGGACGCCTCGGCCGGGGCCACGATGTAGTAGGCCGGCAGGGCGTACTTGGTGTGCGGCAGGCTGATGTCGACGATCTCGCAGCCGGCTTCCTTCAGCCAGGCGATGCCGTCGGCCCAGAGCTTCTCGATCTCGGCCGGCATGTTGTCGACACGGTATTCCTTCGGAATGCCGATCTTCAGACCCTTGACCGACTTGCCGACGAACTGGGTGAAGTCCGGAACCGGGATGTCGAGGCTGGTCGAGTCCTTGGGGTCGTGCCCTGACATCGAGGTCAGCAGCAGGGCCGCGTCCTCAACCGTCTTGGCGATGGGCCCAGCCTGGTCCAGCGAGCTGGCGAAGGCCACGACGCCCCAGCGCGAGCAGCGGCCATAGGTCGGCTTGATGCCGACGGTGCCGGTGAAGGCGGCCGGCTGGCGGATCGAGCCGCCGGTGTCGGTCGCCGTGGCGCCCAGGCACAAGTCCGCGGCGACGGCCGCGGCCGAACCACCGGACGAGCCGCCCGGGGTCAGGGCCTTGTTCGAGCCTTGGGCGCGCCAGGGGTTCGTCACCGGGCCGAAATAGCTGGTCTCGTTCGACGAGCCCATGGCGAACTGGTCAAGGTTCAGCTTGCCCAGCATCACCGCGCCGTCGCGCCACAGCTGGCTGGTCACCGTCGACTCGTAGGTCGGGACGAAGTTCTCCAGGATCTTCGAGCAGGCCGTGGTGCGCACGCCCTCGGTGCAGAAGAGGTCCTTGACGCCCAGCGGCGCGCCTTCCAGCGGACCGGCGTCGCCCAGGGCCCGACGGGCGTCGGACTTGGCGGCCATGTCCAGCGCCTTTTCCGGCGTCTCCAGGATGTAGGCGTTGAGGCCGCGCGCGGCCTCCACGGCCTCGATGTGCGCCTTTGTCAGCTCGACCGAGGTGAACTCGCCCTTGGCCAGGCCGTCGACGGCGGCCTTCAGGGTCATCTTCGTGAGCGCGCTCATTATTCGACCACCTTCGGCACGACGAAGAAGTTGCCCACCGACTTGGGAGCGTTGCTGGTCACGCGGGCCGGGTCGCCGCCCATGGTCACGACGTCGTCGGCGGCCACGACGCTGGTCAGCGGCTCGCAGCCCTCGGTGTCCACCTCGGCCAGCTGCTCGATCCAGGTCATGATGCCGTTGAGCTCGTTGGCCAGGGCCTCGATGCGCTCTTCGGGTTCGGCGATGCGGGCGAGCCGGGCGACCTTCCGCACCGTGGCGGCGTCAATGGCCATGGAGATCTCCTGAAATTCGAGAGCGTGGGTTAGCGGTCCCGAGACGAGGTTTCAAGCGGCGCGGCTCCTGATAAGGAAAGCCATGCCTGTTCTCGACATCGAAGACTTCGCCGCCGCTCTGCCCCAGTACGCCCCCGTGGTGGGCCTGGACCCCGGCGAGAAGACCATCGGCGTGGCCGTCTCGGACGTCACCCGCACGGTCGCCAGCCCGCTCGCCCTGATCGAGAAGACCAAGTTCAGCAAGGACGCCGAGGCCCTGTTCAAGCTGATGGATAGCCGGGGCGCGATCGGCATCGTCATCGGCCTGCCGATGAACATGGATGGGACCGAGGGTGTCCGCTGCCAGAGCAACCGGGCGCTGGCCCGCAACCTGCTGCGCCTGAAGCCCGACCTGCCCATCACCTTCTGGGACGAGCGCCTGTCGACGGCGGCGGTGACGCGCGTGCTGATCGACGAGCATGACGTGAACCGGAAAAGACGCGCCGAGGTCGTGGACAAGATGGCGGCGGGCTGGATCTTGCAAGGCGCGCTGGAGCGGCTGCGGGGTTTGTAGGGTTCCAAATCCTCCCCCCCACCGGGGGAGGATTTACGGCCTTCCATCCCGTCCTCCACAGAGCGTTCGCGTCCCTTCACTTCCCTTCCCGGCCAAAGCCGCCTATGACGCGGGCTCATGACGGCTTCAGCCCATGACCCCGCCCGCGCGGCCATCGAAACGATCCGCGCCCGCGTCTTCGCCTTTCCAAAACGACACTTCCTGTCCGCCGGCGATCTGAACGCGCTTCAGGCCGTCGAGCTGCTGGATCTGGCCGAGGCCTTCGTCGCCCTGAACCGGCAGACGTCCAAGACCCTGGACATCCTCAAGGGTCGGACGCTGATGAACCTGTTCTTCGAGAACAGCACCCGCACCCAGAGCTCGTTCGAGCTGGCGGGCAAGCGCCTGGGCGCCGACGTCGTCAACATGAACCCCAAGACCTCGTCGGTGGCCAAGGGCGAGACCCTGATCGACACCGCCGTCACGCTGAACGCCATGCGGCCCGACCTCCTGGTCGTCCGCCACGCCTCGTCCGGCGCGGCTTCCCTGCTGTCGCAGAAGGTCAGCGGCCACGTGATCAACGCGGGCGACGGCCAGCACGAGCACCCGACCCAGGCCGTGCTGGACGCCCTGTCGATCCGCCGCGCCTTCGGCCGCGTCTCGGGCCTGACCGTGGCGATCTGCGGCGACGTGCTGCACAGCCGCGTGGCGCGCTCGAACGTTGCTTTGCTGCACACCCTGGGCGCCAGCGTGCGCCTGGTCGGCCCGCCGACCCTGATGCCGTCCCAGGCCGAGCGCTGGGGCGTGACCGTCCACCACGACATGAAGTCGGGTCTGGCCGGCGCCGACGTCGTCATGATGCTGCGCCTGCAGCTGGAGCGGATGCAGGGCGCCTTCGTGCCCTCCACCCGCGAGTACTTCCGTTTCTACGGCCTTGATCGTGAGAAGCTTTCCCGCGCCGCGCCGGGCGCCAAGGTCATGCACCCGGGCCCGATGAACCGCGGCGTCGAGATCGACTCCGACGTCGCCGACGATCCGGCGATCAGCCTGATCCAGGACCAGGTCGAGATGGGCGTCGCCGCCCGGATGGCGGTGCTGACCAGCCTCGCGGCTCGTTTGGAGGCGAACCAATGACGTCCGCCCAACCTATCGCCCTCGTAAACGCCCGCCTGGTCGACCCGGAAAGCGGCTATGACGGCCCCGGCGGCGTCATCGTCTCGGAAGGCGTCATCGCCGACGTCGCCAAGGGCCGCGAGTTCGGCAAGCTGTCCAAGGCCGTGCGCGTCATCGACTGCGGCGGCGCCCTGCTGGCTCCCGGCCTGATCGACCTGCGGGTCCGCACCGGCGAGCCCGGGGCCGAGACCAAGGAAACCCTCGCCTCGGCGGCAAAGGCCGCGGCGGCGGGCGGCGTCACCTCGTTCGTGGTCCAGCCCGACACCGCGCCGGCGATCGACGATCCCAGCGTCGTTGACTTCATCCTGCGCCGCGCCCGCGACATCGACAGCGCCCGCATCCTGGTGGCCGGGGCGGCGACGCGCGGCCTGAAGGGCGAGCAGATGGCCGAGATCGGCCTGATGCGCGAGGCAGGCTGCGTCTATGTCACCGACGCCGGCAAGCCGATCGTCGACAGCAAGGTCATGCAGCGTGTCCTGACCTATGCGAAGGGCTTCGACGCCCTGCTGGCCCACCGCCCGATGGATCCGTGGCTGGGCAAGGGCGGCGCGGCGATCGGCGGCGAGTTCGCCGGCCGCATGGGCCTGCCCTCGATCTCGCCGATGGCCGAACGGATCATGCTGGAGCGCGACGTCGCCCTCTTGGAAGCCACCGGCGGCAAGCTGCTGGTCGATCAGATCAGCTCGGCCCAAGGGCTCGAGACTCTGGCGCGCGCCAAGGCCAAGGGCCTGCGCATCAGCGCCTCGGTGTCGATCAACCACTTGTCGTTCAACGAGCTGGACATCGGCGACTACCGCACCTTCGCCAAGCTGAACCCGCCCCTGCGCGGCGAGGACGACCGCCAGGCGCTGATCGAGGCGCTGGCCTCGGGCCTGATCGACGTCGTGGTCTCCTCGCACAGCCCCGCGCCGGCCGATCGACGAGGCCGCGCCGGGCGCGGTGGGCCTGGAGACCCTGCTGCCGGCCCTGCTGTCGCTGTATCACGAGGAGCGCATCGCGCTGGTCGACCTGATCCGCGCGGTGACCCTGGCGCCGGCCGAGCTCCTGGGCCTGCGCGGTGGCCGAATCGCGCCGGGCGCGCCGGCGGACCTGGTGCTGTGCGACATCGACGCGCCGATCATCGTCGACGCCGCCCGCCTGCTGTCGAAGTCGAAGAACTCACCGTTCGACGGCCGCCGCCTGCAGGGCCAGGTGCTGATGACCGTCGTGGACGGCCGCGTCGTCCACCGGGCCGAGGGCTAGCCCCTCCCCGTCATGACGGCGAAGGCCACGGCGGTCGAAACGCCGACCAGGGCGCCGGCGACGAGTCCGCCGATCGCGGCCAAGGCCCAGATCGGCCCCAACGCCAGACCCGACGCGGCCAGGTAGATGACGGGCAAGCCCAGCGCCCAGCCCACGGCGTTGCCGACGATCCAGGGCCAGCGAACGACGCCGAGGCCGCTCAGCGCCAGCGTCTGCGCGCCGCCGAACAGCGCGCCGACCAGCACGCCGAAGCCAGACGCCATCAGGATCGTCTGCCCGACGCCAGGATCGAAGCCGCCAGAGCCCGCGTCGCTAGGGGCGAAGATCGAGAACGACGAGCCCGCCGCCCAGCCGACCACGGCGACCAGGCAAGTCGCCGCGGTCCAGCGCACGATCGACAAATCCGGCAGCCGGCGGCTCATCAGATTGGCCTGGACCAGACCCAGGACCAGACCCTCCGGCACGCCCGACAGCGCCTTGAATAGCAGCATGGAGACTTGCCAGAAAAGACCGTCCGGATCAGGCAGCAGGCCGTCGGCCCAGATCCACCAGGACGCGCCGAGCAGGATCCCGACCAGCTCGGCCAACGCCGTTAGCAGGATCCAGATAACCCAACCTCTCAGCGGCGCGCCCCGCCCACCGACACCATGCGCCGCGCTCATGCTTCCCATCATTACGCCCCCCACCAGAATCCGCGCGACTTTGCCAGCGGATCGAAGCGATTTACACCCTTCCCCGACACGGCGCGCTTGAGCCCGCGGAAAACTCTCTCTAAGGTAGAAAACGTGGAAAGTCTCGCCTCTGCCGTTTATCTGACTCTCGGGATCACCGTCATCGGCGGTTATCTGCTGGGATCGATCCCGTTTGGTCTGATCGCCACCCGCCTGGGCGGCGCGGGCGACATCCGCCAGATCGGCTCGGGCAATATTGGCGCGACCAACGTGCTGCGCTCCGGCAACAAGGCCGCGGCCATCCTGACGCTGGTGTTCGATGCACTGAAGGGCTACCTGCCGGT
>CAKZJK010000324.1 GCA_936942565.1 uncultured Caulobacter sp.
TCGTCCTAAACCCGAATGATCCGGCGACCAAACAGAGCCTGACCCTAACGTGACCGACTCGACGCCGCCGACCGACGAGACCACGCCGCCAGAGGCCCCCGCCCCGGCGCCGTCGGCGACGGAAAAGGCCCCCGAGCCTCCGCTTCGTTTCGAGACCAAGCTGGCCAGGCCTCGCGGCGCCTGGCGGGTCTGGGCCTGGGTCCTCGCCGGCCTGCTGGCCGCGATCATCATCGCCGCCCTCGCCACCGCTGGCGGCGCCTATGTCGTCTGGAACAAGTACCTCGCGGACACGCCCCAGCTGCCGCCGCGCGAGGCGCTGTTCGCCCTGAACCGCGCGCCCGCCATCCGCTTCGAGGACCGCTACGGCCAGGTGATCGCCACGCGCGGCCCCCGCTATGGCCGCCGGGTCACCGTCGACGAGCTGCCGCCCTACGTCTCCCGCGCCTTCCTGGCCGCCGAGGACCGCCGGTTCTACCAGCACGGCCCGATCGACGTGCAGGGCGTCTTCCGGGCCGCCTGGATCAACTGGCGGGCCGGCCGCACCGTGCAAGGCGCCTCGACCCTGACCCAGCAGCTGGCCAAGGGCCTGTTCCTCTCCCCCGACCGCGTGATCAAGCGCAAGCTGCAGGAGATGCTGCTGGCCTATCGGCTGGAGCAGGTGCTGACCAAGGACGAGATCCTCGAGATCTACCTGAACCGCATCTATTTCGGCGCGGGCACCTATGGCCTCGACGGCGCGGCCCAGACCTATTTCGGCAAGTCCGCCAGCCAGCTCACCCTGTCGGAGGCCGCCCTGCTGGCCAGCCTGCCCAAGGCCCCCACGCGCCTGGCGCTCAACCGCGACATGGAGCGCGCCCTGGCCCGCTCGCGGCTGATCCTGGCCAACATGCGCGCCGAGGGCTGGATCAGCGCCCAGGATGAGCGCGAGGCGCTGGAGGATCGCCCCTTCCTCTCCCCCGTCGGCCAGGACGAGGGCGACTTTGGCTGGGTCCTGGACCAGGCCACCGCCGAGGCGGTGAAGATCGCCGGGCCCAACGCCCCGGACCTGATCGTGCGCCTGACGATCGACCCGCTGCTGCAACGCGAGGCCGCAGAGACGATCCGCCAGACCATCGCGGTCGACGGTCCGGTCTCCGGCGTCTCGCAGGCCGCCCTGCTGTCGCTGTCGGCCGATGGCGCCATCCGGGCGATGATCGGCGGGACCGACTATGTCGAGAGCCCGTTCAACCGCGCGGTCCAGGCCCGCCGCCAGCCCGGCTCGACCTTCAAGCCGTTCGTCTACGCCGCGGCCGTCGAGCACGGCGTGCTGCCGACCGACATCCGGGTCGACGAGCCGGTGAAGTTCGGCGACTGGGCGCCCGAGAACTATGGCGGCGGCTATCGTGGTCCGATGACCGTCGAGCAGGCGCTGATGGCCTCCACCAATACCATCGCCGCCCAGCTGGGCAGCGAGGTCGGCGGAGCGGCGATCGGAGAACTGGCGCATCGCTTCGGCTTCGCCAGCCTTCCGGACGCGCCGGACCTGTCGGTGGCGCTGGGCTCGTACGAGGTGACGCTTCTGCAGCTGACCTCGGGCTTCCAGGTCTTCCAACTGGGCGGGGTCCGACTGGAGCCCTACCTGATCCAGTCGATCGGCACGCAAGGGGGCCAGGAGATCTGGGCGCACCAGCCGCCCGAGGCCGAACGCCGCGTCTACGACCTGGGCCACGCCAGCATGATGGAGAAGGTGGTCACCGAGGGCACCGCTCGCCGCGCGGAGTTCGGTCGTCCCGCCGCCGGCAAGACCGGCACCAGCCAGAACTGGCGCGACGCCTGGTTCGTCGGCTTCACGCCCGACTACGTCACCGGCGTCTGGGTCGGAAACGACGACGAGCGGCCGATGAACAAGGTGGTCGGCGGCGACATCCCGGCCGCTGTCTGGCGCCGCTTCATGGTCGCGGCCCACGCCTCTCTGGCGGTCAGCGATTTCCCGTGGCTGCTGGACGACCCCGTGGTCGACACCAAGCCCGACCCGCGCAACGGCTTCTACGAAACCCTGGCCGCGGAGTTCGCCCGGACCGCGTCGGAGCGGGACGGCGATGGCGGAGACGCCCCCGCCGAGCCAGCCGCATCGCGCGACTAGCCCGTTCCTAGCCGCGCGAGGCGGAGAGCGGGGCCAGCGCCCGCTCCACCGCCGCCAGGGCGTGCAAGGTGGTGGTGTCGAAAACGGGGACGGGGCTGTCGGCCTGGCCGATCAGCAGCATGATCTCCGTGCAGCCCAGAATGATCGCCTCGGCACCACGTTCGACCAGCCGCTGGATCACGGCGCGATAGGCCTCGCGCGACAGGTCCAGCACCCGACCGGCGACCAGCTCCTCGTAGATGATCCGGTGCACGGCGGCGCGGTCGTCGGCGTCGGGCGTCAGCACGGTCAGGCCGTGCTTGGCCTCCAGGCGTCCGCGATAGAAGTCGTGCTCCATGGTGAAGGCCGTGCCCAGCAGGCCGACCGTCGACAGACCCGCGGCCTTGATCGCCTCGCCCGTCGGATCGGCGATGTGCAGCAGAGGAATACGGACCGCCGCCTCGATCGTCTCGGCCTCGCGGTGCATGGTGTTGGTGCACAGCACCAGAAAGTCGGCCCCGCCAGCTTCGAGCGCCCGGGCCGCGTCGGCGAGACGCCGCGACAGCTCGGGCCACTGGCCGGCGTGCTGCAGGCGCTCGATCTCGGCGAAGTCGAACGACCACATCAGCGTCCGCGCCGAGGCCACGCCGCCCAACCGCTCGCGCGCGGCCTCGTTGATCAGCCGGTAGTACTGGGCCGAGCTTTCCCAGCTCATGCCTCCAATCAGTCCGATGAGCGCCTGTTCGACCATGGTTCACCCCTCCGTCCAGGGAGGTCCTAGAGAGCCGGGCGCGGGGTTACAACACCTCGCGCCGCGCCAGGTGGGCGATAGCCAACGCCAGCGCGACCAGGCCAAGGCCGCCGCCTAGAGCAAGGGCCGTCTCGACGCGCCAAGCGTCCCCCGCCAGCATGTTCACCGGCATCTGCCAGGGGAAGAACACGCCCTGCTTGGCGCTGGTCGCGACAACCGAGAAGAAGGTTCCGCCGATCCCCAGGGCGAGCGCCGGCACAAAGCTGGAGAACCGCAGCGCCGTCCACAGTTGGATGGAGGTCATCAGCAGGGCGGCGGCGGCGATCTTGCCGTTGAGCAGCAGCACTTCGGAGACATCGACGACCCCCGTCGGGGCCACGGCGGGCTTCAGCGCCGAGGCGACGGAGACCGCGCTCCAGGTGATCAACTGGTTCAGCAGGGTCATGACCACGACCAGAGCCGCCACGCAGATCGCCTTGGCCGCATAGAGCTTCCATCGCGCCACGGGCAGGGCGCGCAGGTGGTCCCAGGCGCGCGGACCGTGCTCCATCTGGGCGACCAGGGCCGTCAGGGCCGTGACGCTCATGGGCAGCATGAAAAAGGCCCATATCCCCGCCGACATCTGGAGCCACTTCTCCCAGGGCATGGGGTGCTGGGCCCGCAGCAGGCTGAAAAACGCGATGAGTCCGATCAGGGCGGGCGCGGCGACGGCCAGCAAGGCGGCCAGGGATCGGTTCAGCTTGCGCAGTTCGACGGACAGGACGGCGAGCATTAGGCGACCTCGGCTAGGGGAGAACGGTAACCGGCGACGCGGCGATAGATGTCCTCCAGGGACCGTTCGCGCGGGCCGATGGCGAAGACGGACGCGCCGCCCTCGACGAGCAGGCGGGTGATGGCGGCGGCGGCCTGGTCGGCGTCCTCTCCGGGCCTGAGCGCGACGGTCAGGCCCGTCTCGGCGGCGACGGGCGAGCGCCCATGGGCCAGCAACAGGCTCGCGGCCCGCGCGCCGTCGCCGGTGCGCAGGATCAGCTCCGGCCCCAGCTCGGCTTTCAGCCGCGCCAACTCGCCCTCCAGCACCAGGCGGCCTCCATCGACGACGCCCACGTGGGTGGCGGTCTGCTCGATCTCGCCCAGCAGGTGGCTAGACAGCAGCACCGTCGCGCCCGTGCTCTCCGGCAGGGTCTTCAGGAAGCGGCGCATGTCGGCGATGCCGTCCGGATCGAGGCCGTTGGTCGGCTCGTCCAGCAGCAGCACGGGCGGCGCCCCCAGCATGGCGCGCGCCAGACCCAGGCGTTGGCGCATGCCCAGGGAGTAGCCCGCCACCTTGCGGTGAGCATCGCGGCGCATCTCGACCACCTCCAGAACCCGCTCGATCTCGGTCGCGCCCAGGCCCAGCAGGGTCGCCGTCAACGCGAGGTTCTCGCGCCCGGTCAGGTTGCCATAGAAGCCGTGCGCCTCCAGCAGCGCCCCGATCTTCCGCGCCGCCGCCATCCGCCGCCGGCCGACGTCCAGCCCACAGACACGTACGCGACCAGCGGTCGGCCGCCACAGGCCCAGGATCATCTTGAGCGTCGTGGTCTTGCCCGCGCCATTCCGTCCCAGGAAGCCGTAGACGGCTCTCTGGGGCACGGTCATCGACACGGCGTCGACCGCCAGACGCGCGCCAAAGCGGCGGGAAAGGCCTTCGGTCTCGATGGCGGCGGGCATCGGCGGCGCTCACGAAATTTAACTCTAAGATAAAGTTGCGGATACAGCACCTTTAAGTCAAGATTAAAGAAAGGACAGGATCAAGCCGCCTGAGACACCCATGAGCCAGACCGAAACCGTCGCCTTCCGCCGCATGTGCCGCCAGTTCCGCTGGCTGGCGATGTTCATGGTGATCAGCGTCGGCGCGGTCCTCGCCGCGGGCCTCATATTCGTTCCGATGAAGTTCAAGCTGGGGCTCTTGCTCTCGAACCTGCCAGCCTTCTGCTACCTGTTCGGCGTCTGGGCGATCGGGCGTGCTCTGGGTGAGGTGTCGAAGGGCAGCTCGATCCAGGCCGCGCTGCCCGGCGTCATGCGCAAGGTGGGCGTCGCGTTGGGGGTCGGCGGCGTGATCAGCGTCTTCGTCGTCAGTAACCTGATGCGGCTGGTCGGCCACGGCAAGGGCGGCTATTTGAACTTCGACGTGGCCGGCATGACGCTGGGCATGATTGGCGGCGCGGTGTTCCTGCTGGGCCGCGTGATGGACCAGGCCGTGGCGGCGCAGGCCGAACTCGACGAGATGATTTGATGCCCGTCCGCGTCACCCTGGACGCCCTGATCGTCGCCAAAGGCCTGAAGGCCCGCGATCTGGCGGCCGAGGTCGGGCTCAGCGAGACCCAGCTGTCGCTGTTCCGCTCGGGCAAGGTGAAGGGCATTCGCTTCCGCACCCTGGCCCGCCTGTGCGCGGCCCTGGACTGCAAACCGGGCGACCTGCTGGACTACGCGTTCGACGCCGAGGATTTGAACGCGCCGGACGAGGCGGACTGAGCGGCCCGCCAGTCCTCCGCCGTCTGGCCCCACATCTGGGTGGGTCCGGTCGCGTCCATCGGCGGTGGAAGGGTGACCATCTCCAGGAACCGTGAACCGATGCGCCGGGCCACCGCGATGGATGGCGCGTTCTCGGGATGGATCATGTGGCCGACCATGGGCCAGCCCAGGGCCTCGAAGGCGAACTCCAGGCAGGCGGTCGCCGCTTCGCTGGCGTAGCCCTTGCCCCAGGCGCGCTTGTGGAAGAGCCAGCCGATCTCCGGGGCGGGCCAGCCATCGGGCCGCCAGGGACCGACGCGCCCCATCCATAGGCCCGTCGCCTTCTCGATGGCGCTGAAGGAGACAAAGCCCAGCAAGGGCCAGGAGCCGGCCACCGTCGCCAACGACCGCCAGGCCACCGACCTGGCCATCGCGCCGCCCAGATAGCGCATGCAGTCCGGATCCATGTGGAACTCGGCCCAGCCGGCGTCGAAGTCCGCCTGGACCGGCGCCCGCAGGATAAGGCGTTCGGTCTCGATCGTCGGCGGCATCGGCGTTCCCTCCATGGCCCCTTGCCAGGGCTTTCAACGGCGAGTCTAAGCTGGGGCTTAGGTTCCACCTTGAGTTCACCATGGGCGGTTTTGATTATCTACGGCTGATCGCCGCGATCCTGGTGATCGCCCATCACGCCCAGGTGCTGAACGGGGAACCGCCGATCATGATCGGGACGAGCCTTGATCTCGGCGCGCTCGGGGTCGGGGTCTTCTTCGTGATCAGCGGCTATTTGGTGTCGGGCAGCCTGGAGCGGACGCCCAGCGTCATGAGCTTCATCGCCAAGCGCGCCCTGCGCATCTTCCCCGGCCTGCTGGCCGCCCTGCTGGTCACGGCCTTCGTCATCGGTCCCGTGAGCACGACGCTCGCGAGGGCGGCCTATTGGACCTCGCCCGAGGTCTACGGCTACGTGCTGAAGAACCTGAGCCTCTACGCCGTGACCTACGACCTGCCGGGCGTCTTCCTGGCGGTCCCGGTGGCCGGCGTGGTCAACGGCTCTCTCTGGACGCTGCGTCTGGAGTTCACCGCCTATCTGGCCCTGGCGGCGCTCGGAGCGGCGCGCCAAGCCAGACCAAGGGTCCTGACCGTCCTGGCGCTCGCGGCGGCGGCGAGCGCGATCGCGATCCACGCCCTGGGCCTGGACGCCAAGGGAGATCTCTACCGGATCGCCTATCTGGCGGCGATCAACGGCTTTCTGTTCCTGAGCGGCGCGGCCTTGCGAACAAGCGCATGGCGAGCCCCGTCCTGGCTGGCGATCGCGGCCTTGATCCCGCTGGTCACGCCGGTCTGGTTCCTGGCCCTGCCGCTGATCGTACTCCGCCTCGGCGCGCTCGACTCGCCCAAGCCGCCGGCCGACCTGTCGTACGGCCTCTACATCTACAGCTTCCCGCTGCAGCAGATGCTGGTCGAGCGCGGCCAGCTGACCCTGCTGACCTCGATCGCCGCCGCGCTGCCGTGCGCCGCCCTATCCTGGTTCCTGGTGGAGAAGCCGGCCCTGAAGCTGAAGGCGCGACTGCCCCAGCGGGCCGTCCCGCCGGCCCTCAGTCCCGCGGCGGCCTTAGGCGATTGACGTGGCCCATCTTGCGGCCGGGGCGAGCCTCGCCCTTGCCGTAGAGGTGGAGCCGCGTCTCGGGCTCGGCCGCCAACCGCTTCCAGGCGTCGACGTCGGCGCCCAGCAGGTTGGTCATCTCGACATGGTGGTGCGGCTCGGTGGGACCCAGCGGCCAGCCGGCGACGGCGCGGATATGCTGCTCGAACTGGTCGACCTCGCAGCCGTCCTGGGTCCAGTGCCCGGTGTTGTGGACGCGCGGCGCGAATTCGTTGACCAGCAGCTTGCCGCCGGCCAGCTCGAACAGCTCCACGCCGATCACGCCGACATAGTCGAGCGCGGTCAGGATCTTGGCGGCGATGGCCTCGGCCTGGTCGCGGGTCGCGGGCGTGATCTTGGCGGGCGCGACGGTGCGGCGCAGGACGCCGCCCTCGTGGTGGTTCTCGCTGACCGGATAGCAGGCGATCTCGCCGTCACGGCCGCGCGCGGCGATCACCGACAGCTCGCGCCCGAAGTCGGCGGGGGCCTCCAGGATCGCCGCCTGGCGGCCGATGTGCAGGACGACAAGCTCTACGTCCGCAACATCACTATGGGGCCGGCCTATCAATACACTTGGCAGATTCAGGATTCGA
>CAKZJK010000325.1 GCA_936942565.1 uncultured Caulobacter sp.
AAGGCGATCTCGTCGATCACGCCAATGATGTTTGAAATGGCGCCCGAGGAACTGGCGATTTCGCCCATGGCGTCGATGGCGGCCTGAACGACCGAGCCTGAACGCTCGGCGCGAAGCCGGGTCGCGGCGGCCAGTCGACCGGCGTCTTCGGCGCGCGACGTGGAATCGGAAACCGTATGGGCGACCTGCCCGAGCGCGGCCGCGGTCTCCTCCACGGAGGCCGCCTGCTGCGCGGTGCGACGGGCGAGCTGGTCGGCGGCGGAACTGATCTCCCTGGAGGCGGAGGAAATCGCCCGGGCATTGACTTCGACGGCCCCAAGCGCGCTGTTCAGGCGGCTCATCGTCTCGTTGAGGTCGAGGCGAACCGGCTCCAGAGAAGCGGTGAAGGGAACCTGCAAGGCGTGCGTCAGGTCGCCGGCCGCCATCTTTTTGAGCGCGACGCCGATCTGCGCGACGTTCTCGACGCGCTCTGTCACGTCGGTGGCGAACTTCACCACCTTGAACACTTGTCCATTGGCGTCGAGGATAGGATTGTAGGACGCCTGGATGAAGACGCGCCGCCCGCCCTTGCCGATCCGCATGAACTCGTCGGCGACGAATTCCCCGGAGCCGAGCTTGCGCTAAAACGCTGCGTAAGCGGGATCGCGCACCGCCGCCGGATCACAAAACATCGCATGATGTTTGCCGACGACCTCCTGCAGACTATAGCCCAGCGTGGTGAGAAAGTTCTCGTTGGCGTCGAGGATCGTCCCATCTGGGGTGAACTCGATGACGGCCTGGGCGCGCGAAATGGCCGACACCTTGCCCTGGTTTTCGAGATCGTGCCGCTTCATTGCCGTGATGTCGGTGGCGATCTTGACCACCTTGGTCACCCGCCCGGCGGGGTCGAAGATCGGATTGTACTGCGCTTGCAGCCACACTTCGCGGCCGCCTTTGCCCAAGCGCTGGAACTCATCCGAGAAGAATTCACCCGCGCCCAGACGCGACCAGAAGCGCCTGTAGTCATCGCTGCTGGCGTAGGAGCTGTCGGCGAACATGCTGTGGTGCCGGCCGACGATCTCGTCTCGTCCATAGCCGATCGTCTTCAGGAAGTTGTCGTTGGCGCCGAGGATGGTCCCATCCGGCGAGAACTGGATGATCGCCTGCGATCGGTCGATGGCCTTGAGCAGGCTCTCGTTCTCGGAAGCCGCGATCTTCTCGGCGGTGATGTCGAGGGCCAGCTTGACGATCTTGACGACCCGTCCGGCCGCGTTGCGCACCGGCGCGTAGGATGCTCGGATCCAGAGCGACGAGCCATCCTTGCGACGACGCTCGAATTCGCCGCTGTTGAAGCGGCCGGCGAGAAGATCGCTCCAAAACCGCTGATAGGCCTCCGAGCCCGCGTAGGTCTCGTCGAGGAAGATGCCGTGCCGACGCCCAACGATCTCGTCAGGCGAATAGCCGACAGCGGCGCAAAAGGCCGGGTTGGCGGCAAGGACCACGCCTTCGGGCGAAAACTCCACCATCGCGAAGGATTGGCGGAGCGCGGCGAGCGTGTCGTCGGAGAGAGAGGAAAGTCCAAGACGAAAGGACATGGCGGCGTTCCAGACGATAGTCGTGACAAACGATCCGAGAACAGCCTTTATTCCAGCTTAAGTAAGGGGTCCGACGTCCGCGAAATGGCCCCGAAACGGGCCACCCGCGACACTTTTGGCAATTGCGTCGGTTTCGGTCTAAAGACCCGCTCATGCTCAAGAAGACGATCGTCAGCAAGGTCCTGGACCCCGCCGCCGAGGCCGACAGCGCCTGGTTCGCGGCCAACGCGGAGCGACGCTTCCGCCTCCGCGATCCCGCGCCCCTGGAGTTCAAGGACCCGCTAGGCGACCCGGGGGATGGCTTTTCCTGGCGTGTCCTGGTCGCCTTGCTGCCGGATGGCGGCCGCTTGAGGCTGCCGGTGTCGTTGTCGTGGGAACTGCACAACGATCACGCCAAGGATCAGCATCTGCGCATCCTGTTCGACCAGGTCGCGCCACATGAAGCGAAGGCGCGACTGGACTAGGCGACCCATTGACGCAGTCCGTCGATCGCGCACCCTCCACGCATGGTTCGCACGATCCTCACCTGGGCGTTGGTCCTCGCGATCGGCGCTTTCGCCTTGCAATGGCTTGAGCAGCGGTTCCTGCTGCGAGTGCTGTCCTGGAAGATCTACGCCGGGCTGATCGGGACAACGTTCGCGGCCGCCGGCGTCTGGGTGGGCTGGAAGCTGGCGGCCCGGGCCCGTCCCGAAACCTTCCAGCGCAACGAGCCCGCCCTCCGCGCCCTTGGGCTGACCGGACAGGAGATCCGAGTGTTGGAGCGCCTGGCCGCCGGTCGCTCCAACAAGGAGATCGCTCGCGACCTTGGCCTCTCGCCCAACACCGTCAAAACGCATGTCGCCAATCTCTACGGCAAGCTCGAGGTCAGCCGGCGCACCCAGGCGGTCGGCCGGGCGCGCGAGCTGGCGCTAATCCCTTGACCGGCGCTCAAAGGGGCGAAACCGTCGAACTCACCCTTTCGGGCGATACCGCCCCGCGCTGATCGGCGGCAACCCTGGGGACGCGTCGCGGGGGGCGGCGCGGAGGAGGAATGACATGTCCCGCACCATCCTGACCTACGGCCTGATCTCGGGCGCCGTCATCATTGGCGGCATCATCATCACTATCTTGATCGGCGGCGACGCGCCGCATTCGAACGTCTGGCTTGGTTATCTGATCATGCTGGTCGGCCTGTCCGCGATCCTGCTGGCCATCAAGCAACATCGCGACAAGGCGCTGGGCGGCGTGATCAAGTTCTGGCCCGCCTTGCTGATCGGCCTGGGCGTCGCCGTCGTGGCGTCCATCGCCTACGTTCTGATCTGGGAGGCGTATCTGGCGCTCACCCACTACAGCTTCATGGAGCAGTATGTGGCCGCCACGCTGGCCCAGAAGAAGGCCGCTGGCCTAAGCGGCGAGGCCTACGCCAAGCTGGCCGCGGACCTGGAGGCGATGAAACGATCCTACGCCAATCCGCTGTATCGCCTGCCCATGACCTTCGCCGAAATCTTCCCGGTAGGTCTGCTGGTCGCGCTGGTTAGCGCGGCGTTGTTGCGCAATCCTAGGTTCCTGCCCGCCAGGACCTAGGCTTTGAGCAGGCGGCTTAAGCCGCCTGCAGCTGCTGCTTGACCCGCTCGGCCAGGGTCTTGATGTCGATCGGCTTGGGCAGGAAGGTCACGCCGGTCTCGCCTTCCAGCAGATCGCTGAACTCGGCCTCGGCGTAGCCCGAGATGAACATCACCGGCGCGGTCCCCAGATAGCCCCGCGCCTTCTTCAGCAAGGTGGGGCCGTCGATGCCGGGCATGATCACGTCGGAGATCAGCAGATCAATCGTGCCCGCGTGCTCCTCGGCGATCAGCAGGGCCTCTTCGCCGTCGGCGGCCTCCAGCACCTCGTAACCCCGGGCGCGAAGCAGGCGGGCGGCGACGCTGCGGACGGCGTCTTCGTCCTCGACGAACAGGATGCGGCCAGCGCCCGAGAGGTCTCGCGCCGCGCGCGGCTTGGCCGGCTCGGCGACGGCGGCCTGGGCGGCCGCGACACCGACCGGAGCGTCATAGATCGGCAGGAAGATGCGGAACGCGGCGCCCTCGCCCGGACGGCTGTGGACGTGGATCCAGCCGTCGCTCTGCTTGACGATGCCATAGACGGTGGCCAGGCCCAGGCCCGTGCCCTCGCCCACCGGCTTGGTCGTGAAGAACGGATCGAAGATCTTGCCCATCACGTCGGGCGGGATGCCGGGGCCGTCGTCGCTGACCTCGATGAAGGCGCAGTCGCCATCGGCGGCGGGGAAGCCCAGCTGGATCGCCTCGTCGCGGTTCAGGCGCGCGGTGCGGATGCGCACAACGCCGCCGCCCTTGGCCGCGCGCACGGCGTCGCGGGCGTTGACGGCCAGGTTCATGACCGCCGTCTCGAGCTGGCTCTTGTCGGCCCGCACTTGCGGCAAGTCGCGGCCGTAGTCGGTGATCAGCTTGACGTCCTCGCGCAGCAGGCGGCGCAGCAGGACCTCGAACTCGGAGATCAGCTCGCCAAGGTCCAAGACCTCGCGCTGGACGGTCTGCTTGCGCGAGAAGGCCAGCAGTTGGCGAACCAGGACGGCGGCGCGGTTGGCATTGCGCTTGATTTCCATCAAGTCGGCAAAGGTCGAATCCGATTGCCGGGTCTGCAGCAGGAGATGGTCCGACGACAGCAGGATGGCGGTGAGCACATTGTTGAAGTCATGGGCAATGCCGCCGGCCAGCGTGCCCACAGCATTCATCTTCTGCGTCTGGGCCATCTGGTTTTCCAGCGCCTTCTGCTGCGTCGTCTCGACGGCATAGACGATGGCGGCCTCTTCCGGCGCCTCATCGGACTGGTCGATCACGGCGTTGACGTAGAAGCGGAAATAGCGGCCCTCGTCGGCGGGGTGACGGGCTTCGACCGGCTCGATATCGACCTTGCGATCCTTGGCGGCGTCGAGCGCTGCCCGCAGCCGCTCGCGTTCGGCCTCTGGAGCCACGGAAAACAGCGAGCCGCCGCCGTCGCGATCAGTCAGCGACGAAAACAGCTTCATGAACTGGGTATTGGTGCGCAGGATGCGGCC
>CAKZJK010000326.1 GCA_936942565.1 uncultured Caulobacter sp.
GGCGTGGACGCTGATCCCGGTGCTGATCCTGGTCATGATCGCGGTGCCGTCGTTCCGGCTCTTGTTCCTCGAACTGGACGTGCCGAACGCCGATATCACCGTCAAGGCCACCGGCAAGCAGTGGTATTGGAGCTACGCCTATCCCGACAACGGCAAGTTCGAATTCGACTCGCTGCTGGCGCAGGACAAGCAGCCGCGCCTGCTCGCCGTCGACAACGAGATGGTCGTGCCGGTCAACAAGGTGATTCGCGTCCAGACCACCGGCGCCGACGTGATCCACTCCTGGGCGATCCCGTCGTTCGGCGTCAAGATCGACGCCATTCCCGGCCGCCTCAACGAGACCTGGTTCAAGGCGACCAAGGTCGGCATGTATTACGGCCAGTGCTCCGAGCTGTGCGGCAAGGATCACGCCTACATGCCGATCGCGGTGCGCGTCGTGAGCGACCAGGAATTCACCGCCTGGGTCGAGGACGCCAAGAAGAAGTACGCCAGCGCGCCCACGAGCACCTATGCGTCGGCTGCGGGCGTGTCGCAGTAGCCGAGCGGGGATGAACGCTAAGATTGAGGGCCGCCTCGGCGGTCCACGGGGACACTGAGGATTGGACAATGGCGACGAACGTAGCGACCCATGCAGGCCATGACGATCACGCGCACGACCATCCGACCGGATGGCGGCGCTGGATCTATTCGACCAACCACAAAGACATCGGCACGATGTATCTGATCTTCGCGGTCTGCGCCGGCATCATCGGCGCCGCCATGTCGATCGCGATCCGCATCGAGCTGATGTATCCGGGCGTGCAGCTCTTCCACGAGTCGCACACCTACAACGTGTTCGTCACCTCGCACGGCCTGATCATGATCTTCTTCATGGTCATGCCGGCCATGATCGGCGGGTTCGGCAACTGGTTCGTGCCGATCATGATCGGCGCGCCGGACATGGCCTTCCCGCGGATGAACAACATCTCGTTCTGGCTGGTGCCGCCGGCCTTCCTGCTGCTGCTGTCGATGTTTACCGATGGCACGTCGGGCGGTCATGGCGTGGGCGGCGGCTGGACGATCTATCCGCCGCTTTCGACCACCGGCTCCACCGGGCCGGCCGTCGACCTGGCGATCTTCGCGCTTCATATCGCCGGCGCCTCGTCGATTCTCGGCGCGATCAACTTCATCACCACGATCCTCAACATGCGCGCCCCCGGCATGACCATTCACAAGATGCCGCTGTTTGCGTGGTCCGTGCTGATCACCGCCTTCCTGCTGCTCTTGTCGCTGCCGGTCCTGGCTGGCGCGATCACCATGCTGCTGACCGATCGCAATTTCGGCACGACCTTCTTCTCGCCGGAAGGCGGCGGTGACCCGATCCTGTTCCAGCATCTGTTCTGGTTCTTCGGCCATCCGGAAGTCTACATCCTGATCCTGCCGGGCTTCGGCATCATCAGCCACATCGTCTCGACCTTCTCCAAGAAGCCGGTCTTCGGCTACCTGGCGATGGCCTACGCGATGGTCGCCATCGGCTTCGTCGGTTTCGTCGTGTGGGCGCACCACATGTACACGGTCGGCATGTCCTCGGCGACGCAGGCCTATTTCGTCGCCGCCACCATGGTGATCGCGGTGCCGACCGGCGTGAAGATCTTCTCCTGGATCGCCACGATGTGGGGCGGTTCGCTGGACTTCAAGACGCCGATGCTCTGGGCGATCGGCTTCATCTTCCTGTTCACGGTCGGCGGCGTCACCGGCGTCGTCCTGTCGAACGCCGGCATCGACTACAGCCTGCACGACACCTACTACGTGGTGGCGCACTTCCACTACGTGCTGTCGCTGGGCGCGGTCTTCGCCATCTTCGCGGGCTTCTACTACTGGTTCGAGAAGATGTGGGGCGTGAAGTACAACGAGTTCCTCGGCGCCGCCCACTTCTGGGTGATGTTCGTCGGCGTGAACCTGGTGTTCTTCCCGCAGCACTTCCTGGGCCTGCAGGGCATGCCGCGTCGCTACATCGACTATCCGGAAGCCTTCGCGAAGTGGAACTACGTCTCGTCGGTGGGCTACATGATCACCGTCGTCGGCGTGGGCATCTTCATGCTGGTGCTGATCGAGGCGGCGATCCGTCGTCGCAAGGCCGAGGCCAACCCGTGGGGCGAAGGCGCCACCACCCTGGAATGGACCCTGTCCTCGCCGCCGCCGTTCCACCAGTTCAGCGAACCGCCGGTGATCAAGGCGGACGACCACCACTAAGGGGGCCGTCCGGACTGGACCAAGCGGGGGCGCGGTCGGGATCCGAACAGGGTCTTGGCCGCGCCCTTCGCCCATCGAGCGAGACAGAAAAGCTCAGTATCGTACACCGATGAAGACCGCCGCCATGACCCCGGAAACCGCCTCGACGCCGACGGCGGACGCCTCGCGAGCCGCGCGCTGGCAGGACTATTTCCAGCTGATGAAGCCGCGCGTCATGTCGCTGGTGGTGTTCACCGGCCTGACGGGGCTGCTGGCGGCGCGCGCGCCGATCCATCCGGTCCTGGGCGCGGTGGCCGTGCTGTGCATCGCGATCGGGGCCGGCGCCTCGGGCGCCCTGAACATGTGGTACGACGCCGACATCGACCAGCAGATGCGCCGCACGCGCGGCCGCCCAGTTCCGGCCGGCAAGGTCAAGGGCGAGGACGCCGCGGCTGAATGCGATTCGATTGAACGAAGACGAGGCCGCCTCGCTGGGCGTGGTCCTGTCCCTGCTGTCGGTGATGTTCCTGGGCTTCGCGATCAACTGGTTCGCGGCCGCCCTGTTGGCCTTCACCATCGTCTTCTACGCCGTCGTGTACACGATGTGGCTCAAGCGCTGGACCGCGCAGAACATCGTGATCGGCGGCCTGGCCGGCGCTCTGCCGCCGGCGATCGGCTGGGCCGCGGCCACGGGTCATGCGCCGCTGAACGCCTGGCTGATGGTCGCCATTATCTTCTTCTGGACCCCGCCGCACTTCTGGGCGCTGTCGCTGTACGTCACCACCGACTACGCCAAGGCCGGCGTGCCGATGCTGCCGGTGGTCAAGGGCGCGCGCGAGACCCGCAAGCAGATCCTGCTCTACAGCCTGGTCTTCGTGCCGATCTGCCTCGCGCCGGTCCTGACCGGCCTGGGCGGTCCGTTCTACCTGGCCGTGGCGGCCCTGGGCGGGGCGGTGTTCCTGCTCCTGGCGGCGCGCGTCTTCGTCAGCAAGGCCGGCGACGCGGCGGATCCGCGCGTCGCGGACCGCGCCCTCTACGAGGTCACCGAGGACGAGCGCGCCGCCGGCGCCAAGGCCGCGCGCAATCTTTTCGCCTTCTCGATCCTTTACCTGTTCGCCCTGTTCGCCGCCCTGCTGGGCGAGGCCGTCACCGGCGTGCGGGCCCTGGAGCTTTTGAAGTGAGTCAATTGATCGACAAGGACGCCGAGAAGCTGGCCGCCAAGAAGGCGCGCGATGGCCGCAACATCGCGATCGGCCTGGGCTTGGCGGCGTTCGTCATCCTGGTGTTCGTGGTCACCCTGGTGAGGCTCAGCGGCAATGTTCACCCGCACCCCTAAGGCGCCCCGAAATACGGCCAAGGGGCCGCTGACCCCTCAAGAGGCCATGGCCCGTCGCAACGGCCGGGTCGCGCTGATCTGCGCGACGGCCTTCTTCGGCATGGTGGGCGCGGCCTACGCCGCCGTGCCGCTCTACAAGCTGTTCTGCCAGGTCACCGGCTTCGACGGCACGGTCCGCAAGGCCGAGGTCGCGCCGACCCGGATCTTGGACCGCAAGGTGACCATCCGCTTCGACGCCAACATCCGCGAGTTGCCCTGGAAGTTCCGGACGATGCAGGCCAGCCAGGACGTTCGCATCGGCGATACGGGCTTGGCCTTCTTCAAGGTCACCAACCCCACCGACAAGCCGATCACGGGGCGGGCCCTGTACAACGTCGTACCGGAGTCGGCGGGGCCCTATTTCCAGAAGCTGGAATGCTTCTGCTTCACCAGCCAGACGATCCAGCCCCACCAGACGGTGGAGTTTCCGGTCGTCTATTTCGTGGATCCGCAATTCGCGGACGATCCCGAGACCAAAGGCAAGAGCGAGATCACGCTCAGCTACACGTTCTTCCCAGCCGTCGATGACGGCAAAGGCAAGACGGGCCAAGTCGCGGCCGCGACAACGCCCCGCATCGTCGAACCCCTTGGCGGCAAGCCGTCGAGAGGGCTATAGGATTCAACGAGATCGCGGCGCGGGGGGACCAGCGACCGTGTTCAGAGGGATATAAGGGTTAGCAGCAACATGGCCGGCGCCGTCAAACACGACTACCACATCCTTCCGCCCAGCCCCTGGCCGTTCGTCGGCTCGATGGCCGCGACCGTCATGGCGATCGGTCTGATCGGCTGGATCAAGGGCGGCGTGCTCGGCATCGAGAAGGGCAACTGGGCCATCTTCGCCGCTGGCATCGCCGGCGTGCTCTACACCATGTTCGGCTGGTGGTCGGACGTGGCCAAGGAAGCCAAGGCCGGCGACCACACCCCGGTCGTCTCGATCGGCCTCCGCTACGGCATGATCCTGTTCATCGCTTCGGAAGTGATGTTCTTCGTGGCGTGGTTCTGGATGTTCTTCGAGATGGCGCTGTTCCATCACCACCGCACGCTGTCGGCGATCGAGGAAGTCCGCACCGCCTGGGCGACCTGGCCGCCCGCTGGCGTCGAGACCGTCTCGGCCTGGCACCTGCCGCTGGTCAACACCCTGACCCTGCTGCTGTCTGGCACCACCGTGACCTGGGCGCACCACGCTCTGCAGGTCGGCGACCGCAAGGGCGCCAAGTGGGGCCTGATCCTGACCATCCTGCTCGGCGCGCTGTTCACGACCATCCAGGTCTATGAGTACGCCCATATCAATCACGAGCAGCTGTTCTATTCGGAAGCCGCCGCCAACTCGGGCCTCTATGGCTCGACCTTCTTCCTGGCCACCGGCTTCCACGGCTTCCACGTGTTCGTCGGCACGGTCTTCCTGATCGTCTGCCTGATCCGCCTGATGAACGGCGCCTTCACGCCCAAGCAGCACTTCGGCTTCGAAGCGGCCGCCTGGTACTGGCACTTCGTGGACGTTGTCTGGCTGTTCCTGTTCGCGTTCATCTACGTGATCTTCGGGGCCTCGGCCCACTAAGATCCTAGGATCCAAGGGGCCCGGAACGCCGACCA
>CAKZJK010000327.1 GCA_936942565.1 uncultured Caulobacter sp.
GAGGTGCGTCTGCGCCGGTTCGACTTCGACAGCGAGCTGTTCGAATCCTATACCGGTCGCGACGCCCTGGGCGGCGTCTCGCGCGCCTATGCCCGGACCAGCGACGCCGACATCACGCGCGAAAACAAGGCGGTCAGCGCCGATTGGCGCCGGCAGATGAAGGGCGCCGACCACGTCCTGACCACCCACCTGGAGCACGAGATCACCGACTTCTCGCGCGACTCTGCGGCTATCCTGCGCAACTCGCCGGGCATCGATGTCTACGAGACCCAGGGCTTTGGTCAGGACCAGACGCGCACCAACCTGAAGGTCGACTACAGCAAGCCGCTGCCGAACGACGTGAAGCTGAAAACCGGCGTCGACATCGAGTGGGCGTCGAACGACTACGACAATCGCGGCGCGACGGGCGCGGCGCCGAACGCCCTGACGGTGGACCCCCGCCGCACCAACCGTTTCCTCTACGACCAGGACGTCTACGCGGCCTATGTCACCTATGAGCGCCCGTTCGGCGACTTCACGGTGCAAGGCGGGCTGCGGGCCGAGCAGGTACAGATCGACACCAACCAGCTGACCTCGAACCAGAAGAACCAGAACGACTACTTCCGGCTCTATCCGACCCTGCACATGGGCTACACCGTTAGCCAGACCCAGACCCTGAACGCCAACTACAGCCGCCGCGTCCAGCGTCCGGGCGCTCAGGACCTGAACCCCTACGAGATCTATCTCGACCCGTTCAACTACCGGGCCGGCAATCCCGACCTGAAGCCGCAGATCACCGACTCCTTCGAGCTGGGCTGGCAGTACCGGAAGGGCCAGGCCTACTACCTGGCCACGGCCTATTTCCGCGACACCCGCGACAGCGTCACCGACGTGGTGGTGGATCGGGGCGGCGGCGTGCTGCTGACCTCGCGCGCCAACCTGGGCAAAAGCCGCGCCGGCGGCCTTGAGCTGGTCGCCAACGGCCGCCTCTCGCCCAAGCTGACCTATAACCTCAGCGGCAACCTGTTCTGGAACGAGATCGACGCGGGCAATCTGGGCTTCGCCGGCAATCGCTCGGGCACGGCCGTGTCGGGCCGCGCGAACATGAACTGGCAGGCCACGCCCAAGGACTTCTTCCAGATCAACGCCTTCACCTCGGGCAAGCGCCTGACGCCCCAAGGCTATCGCGAGCCGTTCAAGATGCTGAACCTGGGCTATCGCCGGAAGGTCAACGACAAGCTCTCGCTGGTCGTCACCGCCACCGACGTGCTGGACAGCTTCGAGGACGTGACCGTGGTCGACACCCCGACCCTGCGCGACCGCACGCGCCGATCGGCCAATGTCCGCTCGGTGTTCTTCGGCTTCAGCTACGCCTTCGGCGGCGGCAAGCCCCGCCCCGAGCAGTTCGACTTCAACGCGGGCGGCGGCCCGAACTAGGCGCCGAGCCGTCTCCGGCGATGCGGACGCCCAACCGCCGCTCGGCTTCCTCGACGCCAGCCTCGACGTCGGCGTCCAGATAGAGCGCGCCGGCCTCGCGCCAGAGATCGGTCGCGGCTTGCCCCAGGGCCTCGCGGGCCAGGGCGCTCAGCCGCAGGGCGTTGGCGAGGTCTAGGTCCGTGGCGTCGGGGCTCGCGCGACAAAGCGCGATGGCCTCGTCGGCGGCGGTGAGCGCCCGCTCGGCGTCCCCGGCCTCGCGATCCAGATCCGACAGGTGGCGCAGGGCCTGCGCCAAGGGCAGGGCGGCGCCGGCGGCGCGCGCCCGGTCTGCCGCCTTGGCGTAGAGCTCCCGCGCCTGGTCGGGATGACCCGCCGCGCTGGCTTGCTGGGCGGCGACGAAAAGCGGCTCGAAATCGTGCAAGGCGAGTCCTCCGACGGGGACATCCTGGCCCGCCGCGGGGCGCGAGACCAGCCCTCCGCGCGCCGCGATTCAATGAGAACAAAAACAGAACAAACTGCGTCCGAGTCTGACGCATCGAGGTCCCAGATTGATCCTCGCAACGCGGTTGGACGAGCCAAGCGAAGCCGAGGCGTTGGGCCGCTATTTCGCGGTTAAGTACCTGTAATATTATGGAGAATTTTAAATGACGAACTATGTTTTCGCTGATGACTATCGCTTGCCGGGCGATCCCGACGACACGCTGAGCTTCCAACGAGCCTTCGCGGCTTCCAACGAGGTCCGCATGCTCGCCAAGGTCTACACGGTGAGCGCGCCGGTGCAATTTCCGCGCGGCGGCACCGCGTTGAAGGGCTGCGGGATCGGCGTGACCTTCCTGCGGTCCACCAATCCGAGCCAACCCGTGATCCTGATCCCGGCGGCGACGGACTACGTGACCATGATGGATTTCACCGCCGACCACCGGGGGGTGACGCCCCTGGCCGGGGGCGATGGGATCCAGCTGCAGAAGGCCCTGCAATACAGCTGGGACAATGGTGTGATCACCAACGTGCGCTGCGCTTACAACCACATCGGTTGGAACCTGGGCATGACGGCCTACACCACCCTGGTCAATTGCGGGGCGAACAACAACGTCTCGCACGGGTTCAGCTTCACGGCCGACGCGAACTTCTTCGCCAATCCGGTGCAGTACTACCTGACCAAGTGCATCTCGGCGCTCAACGGGGGAGACGGCTATCGATACGCCTCGTTCGGGACGGCGGGCGCGACTTCGGTCGGCGCGCTGGAGAACTGCGTCACCTACAAGAACAGTGGCAACGGCGTCGGCGCCTACGGTCTGCAATCCAACCCCATCGCGAGCATCCGCATCGACGGCGGCTTCTATGGCGAGGACAACGGCCACGGCATCTATCTCGACACCTGGGGCGCCCAGCACCTGATCAGGCCCGGCTTCATCGAGCTTTCGACGGAGTGCGGGATCTACCTCTCGGACCACAACCACGAGGTCCAGGTGGGGCCGACCATCGTCGTCAACAACGGCCTGGACGGCATCCTGGTCAACTGCCCGGATACCAACATCACGGGCGGTCAGTTCCTCGCGAACGGGCGTCGCAAGGTCACCGGTCGCTCGAACGGGATCTACTACTTCGATGGCGGCTCCGGCGTCGTCACCGGCGTGCGGTCCCGCGCGGGCGGCGGCCAGCAGGACTGGGGCATCGTCACCAACAACGAGGTGCTGGTGGTCGGTAACGATCTTCGGGGCAACAACCTCGGCGCCCAGACCGGCAATATCAACGCCGCGTCGACCGGCAACCGGTTCTAACCGGACCCACCCCGCGCGTCGTCATGAAGGCGCGCGGCGGTGATCCGACGACGAACGCCGTCACGGCGAGCCGCGAGGTTCGCCGTGACGGTCCGGATTCCGTCAGTGGTTGTGC
>CAKZJK010000328.1 GCA_936942565.1 uncultured Caulobacter sp.
CCCCGCCGCTCCAGCGGCTTCAGCGCGGCGGTCAGGGTCGTGCGGTCCATGGCCAGCAGGTTGGCGACGCCGCCCATGCCCGCCGGCTCGGGCCTGTTCAGCGACATCAGGAGCGAGAACTGGCCATTGGTCAGGCCCAGCGGGCGAAGGGCCTCGTCGAAGCGCCGCGCCAGCGCCCGGGCGGCCCGCTGGACGTGCAGGCACAAGCAGGTGTCGCGGACGTGGATCGTCGTTGCGAAAGGAATCACGACCGGCTTTGACATGATCCATTTATGTTGATATCAACGTTATTAGTCAAGGAAAAACAGCTCAGTTTACGGAGGACGTGATGTCGCATGCCGTGGTCTCCCGCGAGGAATGGCTGGACGCGCGCCGCGCCCTGCTGATCAAGGAAAAGGCCCATACCCGCGCCCGCGACGCCTTGAACGCCGAGCGCATGGCCCTGCCCTGGGTGAAGCTGGACAAGACCTACGTCTTCGACACGGAAGCCGGCCGCAAGAGCCTGGACGACCTGTTCGACGGTCGCGGCCAGTTGCTCGTCTATCACTTCATGCTGGGCCCGGACTGGGACGCGGGCTGCGAGGGCTGCTCGTTCATGGCCGACCATTTCGACGGGACGCTGCCGCACCTGAACCACCACGATGTGACCCTGGTCGCCGTGTCCCGCGCGCCCCTGGCCAAGATCCAGGCCTACAAGCTTCGCATGGGCTGGAAGTTTCCATGGGTGTCGTCGCACGGCGGCGACTTCAACCGCGACTTCCATGTCTCGTTCACGCCCGAGGAGCTGGCGGGCGAGACGATCAACTACAACTTCACCGACCTGCCGTCCGCCCAGGGCCACGACGAGCTGCCGGGCCTGTCGGTCTTCTATCGCGACGCCGACGGCCAAGTGTTCCACACCTACTCGACCTATGCCCGAGGGTTCGAAGAAGGGCTGGGGACCCTGATGCTGCTCGACCGCGCGCCGCTGGGCCGCAACGAGGGCGAGACGATGAACTTCATCCGACGTCATGACGAGTACGAGGACGTCCAGCCTAAATCCGCCTGCTGCGCCGGCGCCGCCTGACGCGTCACCGCATGATCCGGTCCTGGAACGCCTTCGTCGAGGCCATGCCCTCGGCTGGCCTTTCAACGCCCGCCCCAACGCTCCTCGAGGAAATTCACATGGCTAGCGACTTCGTCTGGTTCGAACTGGTCACCCCGGACGCAAAGGCGGCGGAAGCATTCTACACCTCCGTCGTCGGCTGGACGACCGAGGCCTCCTCCGGGCCCGCCGGTCCCTACACGATCTTCAAGGCCGGCGAGTTCCATGTCGGCGGCATGCTGGAGATGACGGACGTTCCGACCGGCTGGATGGGCTACCTCGGGGTCGATGACGTCGACGCCTTCGCCAAGAAGGTGGAGGCCGCCGGCGGCGTGATCTGCAAGCCGCCGCAGGACATTCCCAACGTCGGCCGTTTCGCCGTGGTGGCCGATCCCCAAGGCGCGATGTTCATCCTGTTCAAGGGCGAGCCGAGCCAGGATCCGGTCAGACCCGCGCCCATGTCGCCAGGCTCGCTCGGCTGGTCAGAGCTGAACGCGGCGGGCTGGGAGAGGGCGTTCGATTTCTACGCGCCCCTCTTCGGCTGGGTGAAGCACGAGGCCGTGCCGATGGGCGAGATGGGCGTCTACCAGACCTTCGGCCCGGAGGCGGCGGCGATCGGCGGCATGTGCGACAGCCAGGGTCCTGGCCCTAGCCACCATTGGCTCTACTACTTCTGCGTCGAGAACCTGGACGAGGCCATCGAGCGTGTGAAGGCGGGCGGCGGCCAGATCCTGATCGGTCCCATGGAAGTCCCCGGCGGCGCCTGGGTCGTCAACGCCACGGACCCTCAAGGCGCGATGTTCGCGCTCGTGGGCATGCGCGGATGATCACCGTCTACGGCGAAGGCCGCGGCTTCCGGGTCGTCTGGCTGCTGGAAGAGATGGGCCTGCCCTACCGGCTGCGGGACGTCGACATGCTGGCCGGCGTCGAGAACGACCCTGAGTTCCTGGCGATCAATCCCGGCGGCTTCATCCCCGCGATCCGCGACGGCGAGGTCGTCATGGTCGAGTCGATCGCGATCATGGAGTACCTCCTGGGTCGCCACGGTCCCTCGCCCCTGGCGCCGGATCCGCGAGACGCCGCCTTCCCCGCCTACCAGCAGTTCCTGCACCTGGGCGAGGCGGGGCTGGCGGCCTCGGTGTTCTTCCTCACGGGGGCCAAGCACTTCGCGCCCGAGACCGATCGCGACAACTGGACCGTCCGCCAGGCGATGCACGTGTTCACCAGCCGCCTGGGTCTCGTGACCCGGCGATTGGCGCAGGCGCCCTACATGGCCGGCGAGGCCTTCACGGCGGCGGACGTCTCGGTCGGCTACGCCCTGGAGATGGCGCGCAAGAACATCGACTTCGCGCTGGGCGAGGCGGAGCAAGCGTATGTCGGCCGTCTACGCCAGCGCGAGGGCTATCAACGCGCGATCGCGGCTTGTCCCGCGACGCGAGGCTGGTGGAACAGCTAGCCCACGCAGTCGGCGAGGCCGTCGCGCCGCACCGCGCCCGAGGCCTTGCCGATCTTTTGCGTGCGCTTGGCGACGTATTTTCCGGGCTTGATCACCCGCCACTTCAGGGGGCTTGGAAGGATCGCCGCCAACCGCGAGGCCTGGGCCTGGGTCAGCTTGTCGGCGCCGACGCCGAAATAGCGGCGCGAGGCCGACTCCGCGCCATAGATGCCGGGGCCGAACTCGATGGAGTTCAGATAGACCTCCATGATCCGCTTCTTGCCCCAGCCGATCTCGATCAGCACCGTGAACCAAGCTTCCAGGCCCTTGCGGACATAGGAGCGGCCTGGCCACAGGAAGACGTTCTTGGCCGTCTGCTGGCTGATGGTCGAGCCGCCGCGGATCTTCTTGCCGGCCTCGTTGTTGGCGTAGGCCTTCTGCAGGGCGTTGAAGTCGAAGCCGTGATGTTCGCAGAATCGGGCGTCCTCGGCGGCGATCAGGGCGCGCGGCAGGGCGGGCGCGACCTCGTCGATCGGCCGCCAGCGATGGTCCAAGCCCTTCCCCTCGACGGCGCGAATGACCATCAGCGGCGTCACGGGAGGCGAGACGAAGCGAAACAGAATCACCGCCACGACCGGTCCGGCGACCAGAACGATGAACAGAGCCAAGACGATGTTACGCAGAAGCCGCCGCAAGGAACGCCCCCAAAAGATCGAACAGACTTGTCTTTACGCTGCGGCGGGATGCTAGCCAGAGGAAAAGCCGCTGTCGCGGGCATAGCGGCGAGAAGATTAAGGGAGCCTTCGATGGACGTGATCGACGCCGTCAACCGCCGCATGTCGGTGCGCGCCTTCAAGCCCGACCCTGTCGACGCCGCCCTGGTGCGCGAGCTGCTGGAAGCCGCCGCCCGCGCGCCGTCGGGCGGCAATCTCCAGCCCTGGCGGGTCCAGGTCGTGGCGGGCGCGCCGCTGAAGGCCCTTACCGACGCCATGCTGACGCGCGTCGCCTCGCCCGACCCGACCGAATACGACGTCTACCCCGCCAACCTGTGGGAGCCGCTGCGCGGCCGCCGCTTCCAGGTGGGCGAGGACATGTATGGGGCGCTGGGCATCCCGCGCGAGGACAAGATGGCCCGCCTGCAGTGGTTCGCCATCAACGGCCAGGGCTTCGGCGCGCCGGTGCAGCTGTTCTTCTCGATCGACCGCCGCTGCGGCCCGCCGCAGTGGAGCGACGTCGGCATGTTCATGCAGACCTTCATGCTGCTGGCGGTCGAGCGGGGCCTCGACACCTGCCCGCAGGAGTTCTGGTCGCACTATAACAAGCTGGTCGACGCGCACGTCGGCCTGCCCGAGGGGCACATGCTGTTCTCCGGCATGGCCCTGGGCTATCGCGACGAAGCCGCCCCAGTGAACAACTTCCGTTCGCAACGCGCCCCGTTCGAGGAGTGGGGCGAGCTGAAGGGGTTCTAGCCCGCGAACTGGCGAGGGCCGCTGATGTCCGGGATTTCCAGCACCCCGGCCTCGCCGCTCTCGTCGCCCCAGGCCATGCGCTTGCCGTCGGCGCTGACGGCGAGGGCGCTGATCGGGGCGCCCTTCTCGGCCTTCAGGGTCTCGATGCGGCCGTTGCGCATGTGGGCGGCCCAGATCTTGCCGTTGTCCTGAGCGGCCAGGCAGACCGGATGGGTGTCGATGCCCGCCACCCGCACGACCATCGAATCGCGCGAGAAGCCGATCTCGGCCGCCTCCTTGCCCATTGGGCCGCTGGCGCCGGCGAACGGCCAGATGACCGCTCCGTTGGCGCCGGCCGTGACCAGCAGATTGCCCTTGTCGAAGAAGGCCAGGCTCTTGATCTTGGCCGGATAGCCGCCCATCCGCATGTCCTTGCCGTCCGACAGGCGCCAGCCGTGCAGTTGGTTCTCCTGCATCGACGAGATCAGGAACTTGCCGTCCGGGCTGAAGGCCACGGCGATGTGGCTCCCGGCCCATTTCAGGAGTTGCGGCTTCTGGTCGGCGATCCGCGCATACCAGAGATAGGCGCCGCCATAGGTGGCCGAGGCCAGGCGACGGCCCTTGGGCTCGAAGGCCAGGCCCGACACTGTCTTCTCGTGCGCGAACGCGCGCGCGAAGGCCGGGTCGGCGGCGTCGCGGACATGGACCTCCTTGCCGGCGGTGAAGGCGATCAGGCCCGAGGCGGCGCTGGTCGCCACGTGCTCGATCCACTTGTTCTTCACCTCGGCCAGCAGGGTCGCGACGACCTCGCCGTTCTCGATTCGGCTCCAGACCACGCGGCCGTCATCGCCGCCGGTGACGATTCCGGCGCCGCTGGGATGGGCGGCGGCGGCGAGCACCGCGCCGCCCAGCGGGCCGCCATGGGCTTCCACCGTGACGAAGCCATCCTCGGTTTGCAGGCGCACGGTCCCGTCGCCCAGGGCGAAGGCGGCGCGGCCGGAACGGTCGAAAAGGGCGTCGGTGACGAAGGCGTCGAAGGAAAAGATCATGCGCCGCACTTAATGCGCCGAGGCCTCCACGACCAGACTCTTTCAAGCCGATGCGTTTCCAGGCGGGTTTCTCTCCAGGCGCCCGTTCGAACGGCGTTCGGCGAAAAGTCGCAAAAAGGGGCTTGCTATTGCGCCGCGTCCTCGGGCTTTACTTCCGCGCCCGTCTGCGCCAGACGTGGCGCGGTAATGACATTTCAGGCGCGCGCGGAGCGCGTGGCCTTCTGGGAGACAGTCAGGCATGGCGGCTAAACTTGCTGGCGGCGGCGGCGGCCGTTATTCGCTGGGCCAAAATTCCGAAATCAACGTCACGCCCTTCGTGGACATCCTTCTGGTGCTGTTGATCATCTTCATGGTCGCCGTGCCGATGGCCGTGACGTCGATCAAGATCGATCTGCCCCCGGCGGTTCCGCCGCCCCCGAACGCGCCGAAGCCGAAGGAACCGGTCTTCATCTCGATTCAGAAGTCGGGCGCGATTTTCATCGCCGACCGCCAGACCAGCCTGGATGGCCTGGAAGCCGACCTGACGTCGAAGTTCGCCGCCAACGGCCAAGCCGGCCCGAAGGACGACCAGCGCATCATGATCCGCGCCGACGCGGACGTGATGTACGCCGACTTCATGGGCGTGCTGAACCAGCTGCAGACCTCGGGCTGGTACAAGGTCGGTCTGATCAACGAAGACATCCACTAAGGATCGTCCTCGGCGACAGCCAAGAACACGAAAGCCCCGGAGCGCGCGCTCCGGGGCTTTTTGTTTGTCTAAAATCCTCTCCCTAGGGGAGAGGTGTCGGCTCGAAGAGACGACGGAAAGGGAAGTGGCAAGCTAACTTCCCCCTCCGGTCGCTTCGCGACCACCTCCCCCGTCAGGGGAGGATTTAGGGCCCTAGGCCGCCGTCGCTTCGAAGCCGGCGCGCAGCTCGGCCTCGTCCAGGTCGCGGCCGATGAAGACCATGCGGCTGTAGCGCTTGTCCTTGTCGGTCCACTCGCGCTGGAAGTCGCCTTCCAGGATCATGTGCACGGCCTGGAAGACGAGGCGCTTGTTCTCGCCCTTCACGTCGATGATGCCCTTGGCGCGCAGGATGTCCGGACCACGCTTGGCCAGCAGGTCGTTGAGCCAGGCGGTGATCTTCTGGCCGTCGACCGGCCTATCCAGCGTCAGGGAGATGCCCTTCACCCCGTCGTCGTGCACGTCGCTCTTGGCGTCGTGATGATGGTGGTGGTGGTCATGACCACAGTGCTCGTCATGCACATGGCCGTGATCGTGATCGTGATCGTGGTCGTGGTGATGATGATCATGGCCGCAGTGCTCGTCGTGCACGTGGCCCGGTTCGCCATGGGCGGGATTGAGGAAGTCCGGCTCCAGCTCGGTGATGCGCTCCAGGTCGAAGCTGTGCTTGCCCAGGATCGCTTCCAGCGGGACGTTCGAGCGCTGGGCTCGATGGATCGGGGCCAGCGGATTGATCCGGCGGATGCGGGCCTCGACGTGGCGCAGGTCGTCCTCGGAGACGAGGTCGGTCTTGTTCAGCACGATCTGGTCGGCGAAGGCGATCTGCTCGACGGCTTCCTTGCTGTCGCCCAGGCGCAACATGATGTGCTTGGCGTCGACGACGGCGGTCACCGAGTCCAGGGCGGTGCGCGCCTTAACGTCCTCGTCGACGAAGAAGGTCTGGGCCACCGGGCCGGGATCGGCCAGGCCCGTGGTCTCGACGATGATGGCGTCGAAGCCGCCCTTCCTTTTCATCAAGCCCTGGAGGACCCGGATCAGGTCGCCGCGCACCGTGCAGCAGACGCAGC
>CAKZJK010000329.1 GCA_936942565.1 uncultured Caulobacter sp.
GGGTGCTGGCGATGATCATGGGCTTCTACGCCTACCAGAAGCTGCCTCTGGCCGACGCCAACGCCCTGTCCTTCACCCGGACTCTCTGGCTGGTCCCTCTGGCCGCCTTCGTGCTGCGCGAGCCCATCGGACCCTGGCGGATCGGCGCGGCCCTGGTCGGCTTCGTCGGCGTGCTGATCATGCTGAGACCCGGCGCGGGCGGCCCCCAGGGATTGGATTGGGGCGCCTGGATCGGCTGGCCACAGGCCTGCGCCCTGGTCTCGGCCTTGCTGTTCGCCCTGACCATCACCGGCATGAAGGTCATGACCCGCGACCACCGCCCGTTCGTGCTTCTGGTCTACGCCGCCGTGCTGGGCCTTATCTTCGCGATCCCGCCGGCGCTCTTCGTCTGGCGCTGGCCGAGCTGGTCGGACCTTGGCCTGCTGACGGCGATGGGGGTGCTCGGCACCCTGACGCAAGGGGCCTACATCAAGGGCATGGAGGCGGGAGAAGCCGCCGTCATGGCTCCGATCGACTACACGCGCCTGGTCTTCGCGGTCGCCGCGGGCTTTCTGCTTTTCCGCGAAATTCCAAGGCCGGCGACGCTGGTCGGCGCGGCGATCGTGGTCGCCTCGACCCTGTTCATCTCGTGGCGCGAGCACCAGCTAGCGCAGCGCGCCAAGGCTCAGCCCGCGTAAGCGCGCCGCCAGTCGACGAAGCGCCGGAGGCCGTCGGTTAGCTTGACCTTGGGCTTGTAGCCGCAGAGGGCGTGGAGCTTGTCGATGTTCGCGAAGGTGGCGGTGACGTCGCCGGGCTGCATGGGGCGGAACACCTTCCTGGCCTCGACGCCAAGCGCGGCCTCGAGCGTGGTGATCATGTCCATCAGGCCGACCGGATCGTTGTCGCCGATGTTGTAGACCTCGTGGCCGCCCTGGGCCGGCGGGTTGTCGAGCACGCCCAGGATCCCATCGACGATGTCGTCGATATAGGTAAAGTCGCGGGCCATCTTGCCCTCGCCATAGACCTCGATCTCCTGGCCCTTCAGCATCTTCTCGGTGAACCCGAAATAGGCCATGTCCGGCCGGCCCCACGGGCCATAAACCGTAAAGAACCGCAGGCCCGACTGCGGGAAGCCGTAGAGCTTGGCGTAGCTTTGGCTGAGCAGCTCGCACGAACGCTTGGTGGCGGCGTAGAGCGACACCGGGCTCTCGGCCGGATCGCTCTCCTTGAAGCCCTCGCCGTTCAATGGCCGGTCGCCATAGACGCTGGAGGAACTGGCGTAGACGAGGTGCTCAACGCCGGCGTGGCGGCAGGCCTCCAGCACCGACAGGTGGCCGGCGAGATTGCTACGCTCGTAGGCGAACGGGTTCTCGAGCGAGTAGCGAACGCCCGCTTGGGCGGCCAGATGGATCACTTGACGCGCGCCCGACGACTTGACCAGCGCCGCGAAGGCCTCGTGCTCGGCGATGTCCATCCGGATCATCTTGAAGCCGTCCCGGCCCTGGAGGCGCGCGGCGCGAGCCTCCTTGAGCGCCGGGTCATAGTAGGCATTGAAGACGTCGACCCCGATCACCGCCTCGCCGCGGTCGAGCAACCGCTCGGCCACGTGGTAGCCCACGAAGCCCGCCGCGCCCGTGACGATGACCGGAGCTTGGCTCATCGTCCTAGCCGCGCCCGATGGAGGCGTAGGTGAAGCCGTGACGGACCATCTCGGCGGGCTTGTAGACGTTGCGCAGGTCGACGACGACCGGAGCCTTCATCAGGAGCTTGACGCGGTCGAGGTCTAGGGCTCGGAACTGATCCCATTCGGTCAGGATGACCAGGGCGTCGGCGCCCTCGGCCGCCTCCTAGGCGCCGGCCTTGAAGTCCACGCCTTCGAGCATGTGGGCGGCTTCCTTGGCGCCTTCCGGATCGAAGGCCTGGACCTTGGCGCCCATGGCTTGCAGGGCCGGCAGGATGTCGAGGCTGGGCGCGTCGCGCATGTCGTCGGTGTTGGGCTTGAAGGTCACGCCCAGCACGCCGATCGTCTTGCCGGCGAGGTCGGTCGAGCCGATGGCGTCGGCGACCTTCGTGGCCATGGCCTTCTTGCGCGCGTCATTGACCTCGACCGTGGTCTCGATCAGCCGGGTCGGCGCGCCGTACTGCTGGGCGGTCTTGACGAGCGCGATGGTGTCCTTCGGGAAGCAGCTGCCGCCATAGCCGGGGCCGGCGTTCAGGAACTTGCCGCCGATCCGCTTGTCGAGACCAATGCCCTTGGCCACCGACTGGACGTCGGCTCCGACCTTCTCGCAAAGGTCGGCCATCTCGTTGATGAAGGTGATCTTCATCGCCAGGAAGGCGTTGGCCGCGTACTTGATCAGCTCGCTGGTCCGGCGGCCGGTGAAAACGATCGGCGTTTCGTTCAGGCTCAGCGGGCGGTAGAGATCGCGCATCACCGCCTGTGCGCGTTCGTCATCGGTGCCCACGACCACGCGGTCGGGACGCTTGAAGTCCTCGATCGCCGCGCCTTCGCGCAGGAACTCGGGGTTGGAAACCACGGCGAACTGGGCGTCGGGGCGGACCTTCTTGATGATCGCCTCGACCTCGTCGCCGGTGCCCACCGGCACGGTCGACTTGGTGACCACCACCGTGAAGCCGTCGATCAGCCCGGCGATCTCCTCGGCCGCGGCGTAGACGTACGAAAGATCGGCGTGGCCATCCCCGCGACGGGTCGGCGTGCCGACCGCGATGAACACCGCGTCGGCATCCTTGATCGCCTGGGCGCCGTCCAGCGTGAAGAACAGGCGGCCTTCGCGCACGTTGCGGGTCACCAGGTCATCCAGCCCCGGCTCGAAGATCGGGATCTCGCCCCGCTCCAGCCGCTCGATCTTGCTCGGATCCTTGTCGATGCACGTCACCACGTGACCGAAGTCGGCGAAACACGCCCCAGACACCAGGCCCACATAACCCGTGCCAATCATCGCTACGCGCATCGAAGTACCCTGATCTGGGCGCCGCCGCCGTTCGCGGCGCCTCGCCTATTCCAGCAATCGCGACGCGGAGGCAAGCCGCGCGCGCAAAACACCGGGGGTGAAATCCGCATGAAGCCTTCACGCGCGCCGTGGCATCGATAAACTGCGCGATAGATCGTAAAGGAACGCATGAAGACTGTTCTGGTGACCGGCGGCGCCGGCTATGTCGGCTCGCACTGCTGCATGGCCTTGGCCGAGGCGGGTTTTCGCCCTGTCGTGTACGATGATCTCTCTAACGGCCACCGCGAGCACGTGCGGTGGGGCCCGATCGAGGTTGGCGACATCCGAGACCGCGCGCGACTGGACGCGGCGTTCGCCGCGCATGCGCCCGTCGCCGTTCTGCACTTCGCCGCGCGTATCGAGGTCGAGGAGTCGGTGAAGAACCCTGGCGCTTTCTTCGACAACAATGTCGGCGGCGCTGTCCAAGTAATCGAAGCCGCCCGCCGAGCCGGAGTGAACGCGATGGTGTTCTCCTCGACCGGCGCGACATTCGGCGAGCCGCTAGCAGTTCCGATGGGGGAGACCCATCCGCAATCACCGGTGAACCCCTACGGCCGTAGCAAGCTGATGGTCGAGCAGGCCTTGGCCGACTACGACCGCTATGTCGGCTTCAGAAGCGCGGTGATGCGCTATTTCAACGCCGCTGGCGCCGATCCCGAAGGCCGCATAGGCGAATGGCATACGCCAGAGACCCACGCCATTCCGCTAGCGATCCAGGCGGCCCTCGGCCAGCGGCCACACTTCACGATCTTCGGCGACGACTATGAGACCCGCGATGGCACGGCGGTGCGCGACTATGTCCACGTCCTGGACCTGGCCCACGCCCACATAGCGGCCCTAAAGCGCCTGTTGGCCGGCGGATCGTCGGAGTCATTCAACCTGGGCACCGGCACCGGGACGACCGTTCGCGAGCTTGTGGATGGCGTCGGGCGCGTCGCGGGCCAGCCGCTGCCGGTGCGGATCGCGCCGCGCCGTCCGGGCGATGCGCCTGTGCTGGTCGGCGACAACGCCAAGGCTCGACGCTTGCTGGGCTGGGCGCCATCGCGCGACCTGAACACGATTCTTTCAAGCGCCTGGCGCTGGCATTCGGCGCGAGCCAACGCGCCCCCCCCCTGACAAACCTCACCCGCCAGGAAGGCCCCGTATCAGCGACGGCCTCGGCGGAGTCCTCCCAAGAGACCGCGCATCAATTCTCGCCCGGCCTGGGAAGCAACGGTGCGGACCAGCGTGACCGCGAAGGCCTCGACCATGGCCTGACGGTTACCAGCGCGGGGACGCGTGGCGCGCGCCGCCTCCGACTCGGCGCGGTCGGCCTCGGCCTGGCGGCGCGTCTCGAGGGCGCGGCCTCGCAGGATCTCGTAAGCGGACTCCCTGTCCCGCGCGGCGTCATAGAGACCAGCGACGGGGCTCTGAGCCTGGAGCGCCGCGCGTTCCTGGGGACCGATGGGCCCCAGCCGCGAGGCCGGCGGCCGGATCAGGGTCCTTTGGACGACGCGCGGCGCGCCTTTCTCGTCGAGGGTCGAGACCAGCGCCTCGCCCACGCCCAGGGCCTGGATGGCCTCGGCGGTGTCGAAGGCGGGGTTGACCCGGAAGGACTGGGCCGCCGCTCTCAGGCCTTTCTGGTCGGCCGGCGTGTAGGCCCGCAGGGCATGCTGGATCCGCGCGCCGAGCTGGCCGAGCACCGCGTCGGGGATATCGGCCGGGTTCTGGGTGACGAAATAGATCCCCACGCCCTTGGAGCGGATCAGCCGCACCACCTGCTCGATCTTCTCCAGCAACGCCTTGGGCGCATCGTTGAAGAGCAGGTGAGCTTCGTCGAAGAAGAATACCAGCCTCGGCCTTTCCGGGTCGCCGACCTCGGGCAGGGTCTCGAACAGTTCCGACAGCAGCCACAGCAGGAAGGTCGAGTAGAGCTTGGGCGACTGGATAAGCCGGTCGGCGGCCAACAGGTTGACATAGCCGCGCCCCGCGACGTCGGTGCGCATCAGGTCCGAGAGGTCCAGGGCGGGCTCGCCAAAGAAGTTCTCGCCGCCCTGGGTTTGCAAGGTAAGGAGCTTGCGCTGGATCGCGCCCACCGTCGCGGCGGCGACATTGCCGTATTGGGCGCCAATCTCGTCGGCGTTGTCGGCCACGTACTTCAGCGCCGCCTGCAAGTCCTTCAGATCAAGCAGCAGCAGGCCTTCCTGGTCCGCGACGTGGAAGGTGATGGTGAGCACCCCCTCCTGCACGTCGTTCAACTCCAGCAGGCGCGATAGGAGGAGGGGGCCCATCTCCGAGATCGTCGTGCGGATCGGATGCCCCTTCTGGCCCAGCAGATCCCAGAAAACGACGGGCGGCGCCGACGGCGTAAGCGGGATCTCCATCGCGACGGCGCGCGCGACCATCGCCTCGCTTGGCTCGCCCGGCGCCGCGATCCCAGAGAGGTCCCCCTTCACGTCGGCGGCGAACACCGGAACACCCGCGTCGGAGAAGGCCTGGGCCATGATCTGAAGAGTGACCGTCTTGCCCGTGCCGGTGGCGCCCGCGACGACGCCGTGTCGATTCGAGCGGTCCAGGCGTTGTGTCACCGGACCTTCTCCGAGTCCGAGCAGTATCTCGTTCTCACCGATCGGCAGCGGCATGGTCAGTCTCCTGGCGGTTGCGCCCAAGCCTAGCCGGGGCCTTGCGTGTCGCCAATCGCAGCGGGCAATGTCGCCGCGTTTTAGGAGTGCTTCGAATATGCCCGCCCCCGCCCCGCCACCCGTCACAACCCGCAACGCCGTGGTGTTCCTGGCCGTAATCGCCGGTGGCGCGGCGCTTTACTGGATGCAGGACATCCTCACGCCGCTGGCTCTGGCGGTTTTTCTGGCGGTCATGATCGACAGCTTCGCCCGGGTGCTGACCGCGCGCGTCCCCGGATTCCCCGCGCGCGCCGCCCTGCCGGCGGCCATGGTCATCTCGATCCTGCTGTTCGGGGTCTCGTTTTGGGTGGTCATCGAGAATGGTCGAGGCTTCTTCGACCAGCTCAAGGACTACGCGCCGCGGCTCAACGATATCATCGCCAAGCTCGCCCACGCGGTTGGGATTCACGTGGCGCCCACGATCGGGGGATTGATCAACGAACTGAATCCGCAGCGCTACATCGGCCAAGCCGCCCAATCGTTCGGCAACTTCGCCTCCAGCGCCCTGCTCGTGCTGATCTACCTGGGCTTCATCATCGCGTCGCGCCGGGGCTTCGCCCGCAAGATCGTGTCGCTGTTCCCCCAGCACGCCGAGCGCGAAGAGAACATGAAGCTGTTCCAACGCATCCGCGATGGGGTCGAGCAATACCTCTGGATCCAGACGGTTACGGGCCTGATGATCGCCGTCGCGGCTTGGGTCGTGATGATGCTGGTGCGGCTGGACAACGCCTTCTTCTGGGCGTTCCTGATCTTCCTGGCGGCGTACATCCCCATCCTGGGCGGGGCGATCGGCTGCTTCATGCCGCCGATCTTCGCTCTGGTGCAGTTTCCGGAGAGCTTTTGGCCGGCGATCATCCTGTTCGTGGCGCTGCAGGCGATCTTCTTCGTGGTCGGCAATGTGATCCTGCCGCGCATGCAGGGCGACAGCCTGAACATGGACCCGACGGTGGTGCTGCTGTCTCTCGCCGTCTGGGGCGCGCTGTGGGGCGTGCCGGGCATGTTCCTGTCCACGCCGCTGACGGTGGCGGTGATGCTGATCCTGGCCCAGTTCGAAGGTTCGCGTTGGATCGCCATCCTGCTGTCCGAGGACGGCGATCCCGAGGGCGACCGCCTGGGCGCCGCGAAGCCACGCCAGGCGACCCGATCGCAAAAGAAGTGAACGCCCCCTTAAACTCTCTCGATCGGCGCCTATCTAAGACTGGTCC
>CAKZJK010000330.1 GCA_936942565.1 uncultured Caulobacter sp.
CGATGCGCTTGCCGAGGCCGGCGCAGGCCCAACCGAGATGCGTCTCGAGGATCTGCCCGACATTCATGCGCGAGGGCACGCCGAGCGGGTTGAGCACGACGTCGACCGAAGTACCGTCCGCCAGGAACGGCATGTCTTCGACCGGCACGATACGCGAGACCACGCCCTTGTTGCCATGGCGGCCGGCCATCTTGTCGCCCGGCTGGATCTTGCGCTTCACCGCGACGAAGACCTTGACCATCTTCATCACGCCCGGCGGCAGCTCGTCGCCACGCTGCAGCTTCTCGACCTTGTCGAGGAAGCGCTGTTCCAGCCCCTTCTTCGACTCGTCGTACTGCTTCCGCATGGCCTCGATCTCGGCCATCAGCTTGTCGTTGGCCGAGGCGAACAGCCACCACTGCGACTTCGGATACTCGTCGAGCACCGCACGCGTGATCTTGGTGTCCTTCTTGAAGCCCTTCGGCCCCGAGATGCCCTGACGGCCATCCAGCATGTCGGCGAGACGGCTGTAGACGTTGCGGTCCAGGATCGCCTGCTCGTCGTCACGGTCCTTGGCCAGACGCTCGATCTCTTCCCGCTCGATCGCCAGCGCACGCTCGTCCTTGTCGACGCCGTGACGGTTGAACACGCGGACCTCGACGATCGTGCCCTGCACACCGGGGGGAACACGAAGAGACGTGTCGCGAACGTCCGAGGCCTTTTCGCCGAAGATGGCGCGCAAGAGCTTCTCTTCCGGCGTCATCGGGCTCTCGCCCTTCGGCGTGATCTTGCCGACCAGGATGTCGCCGGCGCGTACTTCCGCGCCGATATAGACGATGCCGGCTTCGTCGAGGTTCTTCAGCGCTTCTTCCGACACGTTCGGAATGTCACGCGTGATTTCCTCCGGACCCAGCTTGGTGTCGCGGGCCATCACCTCGAATTCCTCGATGTGGATCGAGGTGAAGACGTCCTCCTTCACGATCCGCTCGGAGAGCAGGATGGAGTCTTCGAAGTTGTAGCCGTTCCACGGCATGAACGCGACCAGCACATTGCGGCCGAGCGCGAGCTCGCCGAGATCGGTCGACGGACCGTCAGCGATGATGTCGCCCTTCTTGACGATGTCGCCGACCTTCACCAGCGGACGCTGGTTGATGCAGGTCGACTGGTTCGAGCGCTGGTACTTCATCAGCCGATAGATATCGACGCCCGACTTGGTCGGATCGAGATCCTCGGTGGCGCGGATGACGACGCGGGTGGCGTCGATCTGGTCGATTACGCCCGAGCGGCGCGCCGCGATCGCGGCGCCCGAGTCACGGGCCACGACGCCTTCCATGCCGGTGCCGACGAACGGCGCCTCGGCGCGAACCAGCGGCACCGCCTGGCGCTGCATGTTCGAGCCCATCAGCGCGCGGTTGGCGTCGTCGTTCTCGAGGAACGGGATCAGCGCCGCGGCGACCGACACCAGCTGCTTCGGCGACACGTCCATGTAGTCGACCTTGTCCGGCGTCATCGGCACGACTTCGCCGGCGTGACGGCAGACCACGAGATCCTCGGTGAAGCGGCCCTTCGGGTCGAGCGGCACGTTGGCCTGCGCGACGCGGTAGCGCCCCTCCTCCATGGCAGACAGATACACCACCTCGTCGGTGACGCGGCCGTCCTTGACCTTGCGGTACGGCGTCTCGACGAAGCCATACTTGTTGACGCGGGCAAACGTCGCCAACGAGTTGATCAGGCCGATGTTCGGGCCTTCCGGCGTTTCGATCGGG
>CAKZJK010000331.1 GCA_936942565.1 uncultured Caulobacter sp.
CGATCCACCTCCCCCTAATGGGGAGGAGAGTTTCCCCCTACAGCGACTGCCCGTCGTCGACCGTGAACACGCCGCCCGTCACCGCTCGCGCCGCGTCCGAGCACAGGTACAGCGCCGTGCCGGTCAGGTCGTCCTCGTCCATCAGGCGCTTGCGGGGAAAGCTCCCGACCAGCCGCTGGCCGCCGTCAGTGTCGAACCAGTCGCTGTTCAGCTCGGTGCGGATGTAGCCGGGGCAGAGGACGTTGACGTTGATCCCCTTGCGGGCCCACTCGCGCGCCAGGCTCTTGCCCAGCATGGCCGTGGCGGCTTTCGACGTGCAGTAGGCGGTCAGGCCCGGCAGCACCTTGTGCGCGCCGATCGAGGCGATCAGCAGCACCCGGCCGCGCCCGCTCGCTTCGGAGCCTGCCCGGATCATCCGCCGCGCGCCCTCGCGGGCGGTCAGGAAGACGCCCCGGGTATTGACGCCCATCACCTTGTCGAAGTCGGCCGCCTCGATATCCAGCGCCGAGCCCTGGATGCTGATCCCGGCGTTGGCGATCACGGTGTCGGGGACGCCCAGCCGGGCCTTGATCGCGTCGTAGCCGGCGATGATCGAGCCCTCGTCCTCGACATCCATCGCGAAGGCCGCCGCGTTCGGGCCGATCTCGGCGACCAGCGCCTCCAGCCGGTCGGCGCGGCGCGCGGCCAAAGCCACCTTGGCCCCAGCGGCGGCCGCCCGGCGGGCCAGATGCGCCCCGATGCCCGACGAGGCGCCGGTGACCAGCACGGTCCTTCCGGAAAGATCGATCATGACGGCTCCCTTTTTTCGGCCAGCGTGGCCGCGCCAAGGGCCGCTGTCGAGCCGGCCGCGAGGGCAAGTACGAGCGTTCAGGCCGCTCCATGCTCGGCATAGACGAGATGGAGTCGTGGGAAATCAGCGGCTTGTCACTTTTATAGCCGTCTGGATCATCCGCGTCCGCTGGCGCCGTACCTTTGTGTCATGGCCCAGAAAAGCGAAGACATCGAAGCCGCCCTCGGCGCCATCGAGGAGTTGGTCGCCCTGACCTACGCCAAGGCGGCGTCAGAGCTCCTGACCTCCAGCGAGGACAAGACTTCCGAGGCGCGGATGGAGATCGCCGCCAAGGCCGCGAAGGCCGGGCGAGCGATCAAGCTGTTCCGGGGCAACGCCCGCCGGGTCGGCCGCGCGCTTTCGAGCCTGCAGCGCGCCGCCACGGCGGAGGCCGGCGCCGACCGGAACAATACGGAGACCCCGATGAATGATGACGTCCCGTGGAACGCCCAGCGTATCGCCGAACTTCATGCCGAAGTCCGCGAACGACTGGCGAAATTTGCTGGATCCCGAGAACTTAAATACCTGGCTGAGCGCGATCGACGAGAACAGTCCGGACCGGGCGAGCCAGTTGGCGGAGAGCCTTCGAAACCTCCGCATTCGGGGGGATCATCAGGTTCCTCCGCCTGATCCCTGGGCCACCTGGCTGTTCCTGGGAGGACGCGGCGCGGGCAAGACCTACGCCGGCGCGGCCTGGATGATCGAACAGGCCACGGCCGGCGCGCGGCTGGGATTGGTTGGTCCCACTTTCCACGACGTGCGCGAGGTCATGATCGAAGGCCCGTCTGGCCTTCGCGCGCTCTCGCCGCCCGACGAGCGTCCCCGCTGGGAAGCCTCCCGCCGGCGCCTGGTCTGGCCCAACGGCGCCTGTGCCTACGCCTTCTCGGCCGAGGACCCCGACAGCTTGCGCGGCCCGCAGTTCCACGCCGCCTGGGCCGACGAGTTCTGCGCCTGGCCCAAGCCCGGCGACACCCTGGCCATGCTGCGCTTTGGCCTGCGCCTGGGGACCGATCCGCGCCTGGTGGTGACCACCACGCCCAAGCCGCATCGCGCCCTCAAGGTGCTGATGGCCGAGCCCGGGGTCTCCCTGACCCGCGCGGGCACGGCCGCCAACGCCGGCAACCTGGCGCCCGCCTTCCTGCGGACGCTGGACAGCCTCTATGGCGGCACGCGGCTGGCGGCCCAGGAACTGGACGGGGTGATCGTCGAGACCGACGGCGGCCTGTTCCGCGCCGAGGACCTGGCCCGCTGCCGCGCCGCGCGGCCGGCGCGCCTGGACCGCGTGGTGGTCGCCGTCGACCCGCCCGCCACCGCCGGCGGCGACGCCTGCGGCATCGTGGTGGTTGGCCGAAGGGACGACCGCGCCTTTGTCCTGGCCGACGAGACGGCGCGAGGATTGTCGCCCGCCGGCTGGGCCGCGAGGGCGGTCGCGGCCGCTCGCGCCTGGTCCGCCGACGCCCTCGTGGCCGAGGCCAACCAGGGCGGCGACATGGTGAGGTCAGTGCTCGCGCAAGCCGACCCGCCCTGCCGGGTGAAGCTGGTTCGCGCCAGCATCGGCAAACGCGCGCGGGCCGAGCCGGTGGCGGCGCTCTACGAGCAGGGCCGCGTGCTGCACTGCGGGTCGTTCGTGGCGTTGGAGGAGGAGCTGATGGCGCTGGGCTCCGGAGATCTGGAACACAGCCCGGACCGCGCGGACGCGCTGGTCTGGGCGGTGAGTGAGCTGATGCTGGGGGCGGAGAGGCGGCCGAGGCTGAGGGCCTTGTGAGTCTAGTAAAAGTAACTCTCCTCCCCCTCCGGGGGAGGG
>CAKZJK010000332.1 GCA_936942565.1 uncultured Caulobacter sp.
CCAGGATCTCGCAAAGCGTGAACAGCGGCAGCACCGACGAGAAGTGCTCGACCATGTCGATCGCCGCCCCGCTCGCCAGCTTGGGCTCCATATCGTCCAGCAGGCGCGTGACCTCGCCCTTCACCCGCTCGGTCAGGCCGCGCAGATAGGCCGGGGTGAAGTAGGGCATGTGCTCGCGGCGCAGCTGCAGGTGATGCGGCGCGTCCATGTTGATCATGGTGTCCATCGAGGCGCGGAACAGCAGCGCGTGGCGCTTCTCGGGCGCGCCCATCGACATCAGGATGCCGCCGCGTTGCGACGAAAAGGTCTCGGGATCGCCATTCACGCGATGGACGTCCTCGTACCGCGTTAGCGCCCAGAAGCCCGGTCCGCCGTATGGCTCGGGGTGCCACATGACCGGCGCCTGCTCGCGCATCCGGGCGAAGTCGGCGAAGGGCTGGCCCTTGGTGAAGCGGAAGATGTCGGCCAGGTCGACGCCTTCCAGCGTCGGATAGGTCGGGGGCGTCCCGGGCCCGGCCAAGCCGTCCACCACCGTCTGGCTGATCAGGTCCATCACGCGTCTCCCTGGAACATTGTTATGCGCCGACGATAGCGCGGAAAGGCGACACGGGAACGGCGCCGCGACGGCAACTTGCGCGATCGGCGAACCTGGGCGCATCCTCCAAACTGAACACTGATCACGCGGAAATAAGCGAGGCAGTGCCACCGGGTTCGAAAGAGCCCGGACGCAAAGAACGAAGGGCGCGCCCAAGCGCGTCCTAGGGAGAGAGACGATGACCGGGATCATCGAGGCCGACTACGTCATCGTGGGCGCGGGCTCGGCGGGCTGCGTGCTGGCCGCCAGGCTGTCCGAGGGCGGCAAGTTCAAGGTCCTGCTGCTGGAGGCCGGCGGCGACGACCGCCCGACGAAGAACCTCGGGCAGTTCGCCTCGAACCTGATGATCCATATCCCGGTCGGCTACTCGTCGACGCTGAAGGATCCCAAGGTCAATTGGCTGTACGCCACCGAGCCGGACCCCGGCACCGGCGGCCGCAGCCACGTCTGGCCGCGCGGCAAGGTGCTGGGCGGCTCGTCCTCGATCAACGGCCTACTCTACATCCGCGGCCAGCACGCCGACTATGACGGCTGGCGGCAGCTAGGCTGCGCGGGCTGGGGCTGGGACGACGTCGCGCCCTACTTCCGCCGGGCGCAGCACCAGGAGCGCGGCGACTGCGAGTGGCACGCGACGGGCGGGCCGCTGAACGTCTCGGACGTGACGACCACGCACCCGGTGTCGGACGCGGTGATCGAGGCCTGCGCGCAGGCCGGCATCCCGCGCAACGACGACGTCAACGCCGGCAGCCAGGAAGGCGCGACATACTACCAGCTGACGGTCAAGAACGGCCAGCGCTGCTCGGCGGCGGTGGCCTATCTGCACCCGGCGATGAACCGGCCGAACCTGCGGGTCGAGACCAACGCCCTGGCTGGCCGCATCCTGTTCGAGGGCAAGCGCGCGGTGGGCGTCGAGTTCCGCCAGAACGGCGTCAAGCGCGTGGCGATGGCCAACGCCGAGGTCATCCTGGCCGGCGGGGCGATCAACTCGCCCCAGCTCTTGCAACTGTCGGGCGTCGGTCCCGGCGAGCTTCTGAACCGTCACGGGATCGAGGTGGTCGCCGACCTGCCCGGCGTCGGCGAGAACCTGCAGGACCACTATGTCATGAGCGTCCGCTACCGCCTGAAGGCGGGCGTCGTCTCGGTCAACGAGCAGAGCAAGGGCGGCCGTCTGGCCGGCGAAGCCCTGAAGTACCTCTTCCAGCGCAAGGGCCTGCTGACCCTGTCGGCCGCCCACATCGCGGCGTTCTGTAAATCCCGTCCGGATTTGGCGGGACCGGACATCCAGTTCCACATCCTGCCCGCGACCATGGACCTGGATAAGCTGGTCAACGAGCAGAAGATGGAGCTGGAGGCCGCGCCGGGCCTGACCATCGCGCCGTGCCAGCTACGCCCGGAAAGCCGCGGCCACATCCGCATCAAGTCGCCGGACCCCAGCGTCTATCCGGCGATCTTCGCCAACTACCTGGCCGATCCGCTGGACCAGGAGGTCGCCGTGGCGGGCCTGAAGTGGGCGCGCAAGATCGGCGAGGCCCCGGCGCTGGCGCCTTACGTCGATCACGAGATGGACCCCGGCGCGGCCGTCGCCAGCGACGCCCAGCTGCTGGAGTTCGCGCGCCTGGCCGGCTCGACCATCTATCACCCGGTGGGGACCTGCCAGATGGGCCACGGGCCGATGGCGGTCGTCGACGACCAGCTGCGGGTGCGCGGCCTGGAAGGCCTGCGCGTGGTCGACGCCTCGGTCATGCCGCGCCTGGTCTCGGGCAACACCAACGCCCCCACCATCATGATCGCGGAGAAGGCCTCGGACATGATCCGAGAGGCGGCGAAGACGGCGGTGGCCGCCTAAGGCCCTGTCATCCCGGCCGAAGAGCCGGGACCGCGACAAACTCAGCGCTTCCGGTGGTCCCGGATCGGCCCCTGGCCGTCCGGGATGACAGTTCAAAAGAGGTACGCGATGCACCCTTTCCACCACGCCCAGAACCAGGCCGACAAGGCCGCCTATGTCATGGCCGCCTCCGGCGAGACCGTGACCTACGGCCAGCTGGACGCCCGCTCGAACCAGGGCGCGCACCTCTTCCGGTCGCTCGGTCTGAAGCGCGGCGACGTCATCGCCCTGATGATGGAGAACAACGCCCGCTACTTCGAGATCGCCTGGGCGGCCCAGCGCGCGGGGCTCTATTTCGTCTGCGTCTCGACCAAGCTGACGGCCGCCGAGGCCCAGTACATCCTCGAGGACTGCGGCGCGAAGGTGTTCATCACCTCGCCCGCCATGGGTCCGGTGATCGACGAGATCGCCAAGGCGCTGCCCGGCCTGACGCTCTACGCGGTGGGGGGCGCCCACGGTCCCTACGCCGACTTCGAGGCCGCCCGCGCGCCGATGCCGACGACGCCGATCGCCGACGAGAGCGCCGGGTCGGACATGCTCTATTCGTCGGGCACCACCGGCCGGCCCAAGGGCGTGAAGCCCGCGCTCAGCGACAACCCCATCGACGCGCCCAATCCGCTGCAGATGATGGCCCAGGGCCTGTTCGGCTTCACCGGCGACAGCGTCTATCTCTCGCCCGCGCCGCTGTATCACGCCGCCCCCCTGCGCTGGTGCATGGTCGTCCACAAGCTGGGCGGCACGGTGATCGTGATGGAGAAGTACGAGCCAGAAGCCGCGCTCGCCCTGATCGAGAAGCACAAGGTCACCTGCGGCCAGTTCGTGCCGACCCATTTCGTGCGGATGCTGAAGCTGCCCGAGGAGATCCGCGCCCGCTACGACGTCTCGTCGATGAAGTCGGCGATCCACGCCGCCGCCCCTTGCCCCGTCCCGGTCAAGGAGCAGATGATCGCCTGGTGGGGCCCGGTGATCTACGAGTACTACGCCGGCACCGAGGGCAACGGCTTCTGCTGGATCAATTCGCAGAACTGGCT